>CACZUX010000022.1 GCA_902784475.1 uncultured Bacteroidales bacterium
TCTGTCAAAGAACAACGCACTTTCTCAAATGCGGGTGCAAAGGTATGCCTTTTTTCCCAACCCACCAAATATTTGGGCAAGTTTTTTCGAAAAAAAGTGTTTTTACCCTCAAATTCGGTGCGTTTTCCCTCTTTTTCGGACTCCAGAGTATGTTCTATAGCATAAAACAGGCCTTTTTCGAGTGCTCCTGCAGAGGCGCTCTTTTTATTATATTAATAAGGTTTGCGCGAGGGAAGGGCTAAAAAGGCCTGCAGGAATTTAGAAGTTGGCCAGAGTCCGCAATCTTTATTCTTCCTGCTCATAATAATAAGAGTAGTCGATGCCCTTCATGAATATCTCGCGGTCATCAATGCGGTCGGTTAGGGCATTGTGGAGCAGTTCGTGTATTCTGCTGCTGTTCATCTCGCTTTCTATCATCGCATTCAGGTAGTCACTCTTGCCTATCTTGCTCCAATCAACGCATAAGCCGAGCTGCTTCTTCAGGATGAGGTCGAGCCAGATACGCGTTGAACGGCCGTTGCCCTCCATGAAAGGGTGTGCCATGTTCATCTCTACGTATTTATCCACAATCTCATCGAAGTTCGTTTGTGGCATCTGCTCCACACTCTGGAGGAATGCGTGCAGGTGTTCCGCCAGACAAAAGATGGTGTTGCCCTTCGAGATTGTTTTAGTTCGTATCTTGCCGGCAAAGTCATACAGACCGCCAAACAGGAAAGCATGAATCTGTTGCAGACATTTGACGGTTCCCGGCTTCATCGTTTCGAGCACCTCGCTCTCTATCAGCGTGTAGGCCTTCTTTTTGCTCTGTCCGTCGATGGTATTGTCGCTATAGACGAACCAGTCGAGGAAATCCGCCGTTTTAGGGCTGGGAATGACCCTTATCATTTTGATGATGTCATCCTGTGCAAAGCAGTCTGTGGCATATCGCTTACCATCGGCTGCAGTCATCTTCAGTTGACTACAGCGTGTAGTCAACTCGTTTCCGGCCTTTTTTAGTCTGGTTTTCAGTACGCTCCAATACTTGCGCGGATTGGGGCTTTCCGTAACGGCAGCCACAATATCCACAATAGAAAACCACCATTGCGACTGTTCCTCATCCCAGATGGCCCTAACCTCATGATCTTTATAGAAACGTATCGACTTCTTGCTCATATCTCGCTATTTCTTTTGCAAAGATACGAAAATTAATTGAAAATTCATATAACTTTGTTACATAGACATTGCTTACGCTCCAGTTAGAGAAAATTTGCGCGCTAGTTAGAAAACAAATTTTCCCTAGTTAGAGGCCCTTGGATTTTGGACAGTCTGGGGAATACTCTGAGGGCCCTCATACGGGAATTGCTTTCACTTCGTTCTGCAGTTTTGCAGGCGCTGTGCAGGCGCTGCGCAGGGGAACAGGTCTGTGAGGGCAGGTTTTATTGCACTTTTTCCTGCTTTTGAGGGTAAAAGCGAGGAATAGCGCTTCTGCAGCAATAACGTATCTTGCTGTGTTTTTGGTTCTTAGAGGAGATTCTCTAAGCATAACGTTTCAGCGTTTCGCGTTTCAGCAAGGGGCGTTAGGGGGTATCATTGTTCGTGAATAATACATAAATTATTTATTATTAATTATTTATAAGATTATAAGAAGGAGTATGATACCCTTCTTGATTCACTGAAACGCTGAAACGGTGAAACGCTCACACTCATTTCTTTCTCTCTGAGGCATTCCTATACCTTCGTCCGTCTGCCTTTATCCATCCGCTATAAGCCTTCGTTTTGAACAGTCTGACGACAGTTTGGGAACAGTCTGAGAAGCCTCAACGGTCATAACGGACATAACGGACAAACGTTAATTGTGTCCGTTCGTTGTTGCAAAAAGAAAGCGCCCGCAGTAAATCTGCAGGCGCCAATGTTTATACATAAAGAGCAAAAATCATTTACCATTCATAGCCAATATTTACTGCCGCATGAGTTGACTTTAAATCATCCCCTATCTCTGTGATTCCAAGACAATATTCTGCTCCAAACAATATATGTTTGTTTATTGTAAGCTTGAAGCCAACCTGACAGGACGCCTGTATTTCATGATGAAGATACTGTTTTTCTTCTCTTTCCGGCCAATACTGAGAAACCATTGCGTACTCAGGAGTTTTCTTATAATCATCAGTATATTCAGTCCTATTCGTTTTATCGTTTAATGGATTAAAATGCAATGTGATTCCTGCATACGGAGCAATTGTCACCTTGTTCCCGATTGGAATCCGATAGGACACATTGAAAGGGACACCTAGTCGTAGTAGGGAGTATTTTGAAGAAATTTCTCCTGCCTTGCGTACAACACCTTCTTCATCTACATATTTCTTTTCTATGCTTTCTTTCATCCCGTTAAAAGATAATGTAAAGCCAAACTCAAGGTAAAGCGGACATTTCCTTGTCAATGATAGACCATATGCCCAACCTATTATACCGCCATGTACCGTTTCCGTTCCGGCTTTATGATATCCGCCTTCAGATATGAATATTGGTGAATAACCAACATAGAGCTGGCTGTAAGGCTTGTACGGAGATTCTGCTACTTGCTTAAATGCCGATGCCTGACTTTTTGCTTCTTCCTGTGCATTTACTCCCAAAGAAAGTAGAGCAAAACAAAATAAAACAATTTTTTTCATAGTAATAACATTATTTGGTTTAACATAGTTACATTTTACATACACTACGTCTCCAAATAGTGCTCAGCATTAGATTTCTCTCTACTTCCCCCAAGATACAAAAAAAGCGTGGAGACTTATCAGTTACTCGCTCCACACCTTGAGGCCCTGAGATTGCCCACTTCTGTCAGAACGAGCAACCACGACCCCACGCCGATATGCATGAACCAATCACCATATACATTAGACTCCTAAATAGAGCAAATGTAAAGGTAATCAGTCGATTACATACCCATGGGCGTCTATCGTTGCTGTGTCCATTGACAGAAGTTGAAATTTCTCAGGTTCCAAGGTGTCAAGAACAAAGCGCGTGATATACGCCTTTTCCATATATGGTGTCCCACAACGCCAAAGGAACGCTTTCCTGTGGTCTTTCCCAGCGGTTTTTACACGGCTTTCGGCGTGAAGACGGTACAAAAATACACTTTTTCTTTGAAATTACAAATAAATGGCGAAGAATTTCACGCACTAATGCACGGAATCCGATTCATTAACGACTTTTATCGTACTCATTAATGAATTCGATCGTTTTCATTAATGAATTGCATCGATTTCATTAATGAACGGTTTTTGGAGGCCCTTTTCAGTGAAGTAATTTAACGATGATTCTTCTTCAAAAAAAAAACGATGGTAGGGATTTTCCCCGACGGAATAGGGAAACATTCCCCCGAAGTAAAGAAAAGTCGGCGTACCTTTGCAGCGGAATTCAAGAGAAATCGAGAGTTCGTAACAAAAAAAGAAGTAAAAAAGGTTTTAAAAATATGTTGATTATGAAAAAGATGATGATTCTCGCCGCAGCAGTGATTGCCACCATGAGTGCCAACGCCAAGAGCAAGGCTATGGAAACCCCGCGTTTCGACAAGGTGCAGGTGAACGTGCCCGCACAAGTGCGTATGGCACAAGGTGAGGAGTACGCAGTGCGCTTCGCCAGCACAGACGGACTCTCCGTCATGAACGTACGCTATAGCATCGAAAACGGTACGCTGAAGATCAACTCCGACGACCTGGCCATGATGGAAGGCCGCACCGACAAACTCTACATCACCATCATCACCCCCGAGGGTGCAGAAATGGTCAAGAGCAGCAAGACCGACTTCATGCTCTAAACTCCGCTCCTCCCCTCTTCAGGGCACCGTGAACTCCACCGCCAGCGGCAAATGGTCGCTGTAACCACCACGCCACACGGGCCCTTGGAAGGAACGCAGAGGCAGACCCTCGGGCGTCAGCATGAACTCCCGCTTGAAGGGCAACGCCTCACCGCAAAGCATACGGCGGAAGGGTTCCGTGACCAGGATATGGTCGAGATAACCCCACTCTCCGCGATAACAATAAGTGCCTTCGGGACCCCGGAGGCGCTTCTTTTTTGTCGTCACAGCCGTACGCAGCGGCGAAGACGCTTCGGTGAGCATGCGGCGGAAGACGGGATCGGAAGGATAGGCGTTGAAGTCGCCCATGGCCATGAAACAGGACGTCGAGAGCGAATCCGCCAAATGACGAAGCACCGAGGCTGCCAGCATGCGATGACGGTCGGCCTCGCGGGAACCGCCCCGACGCGAAGGGAAATGGACGACGGCCAGATGGAGCGTGTCGCCTGAGAAGAGCACGCCCTTGACATAAAGGATGTCGCGCGTGGCGCGTAAATGATGTTCGCGCGATGGCACGCGCACACTCTGCGACGCCACCACGCGGAAGAGTTGGGGCTGATAGATGAGCGCCGTCTGAACGCCGCGTGCATCGGGCCCGTGAGCCACCACATAGTCATAGCCCAAATGGCGCAACGCACTGCGTCTGGTGAGATCGCGCAGACAACTGTCGCCCTCCACCTCGCAAAGTCCCAGAAAGACCGGAGGTCCAAAATCCTCGCTCATGGCCGCAATCACCTTGGAGAGACGGTGGAGCTTGCCCCAATAACGGCGCGAGTTCCAGGCGTTGGCGCCATCGGGAAGAAAATCGGTATCTTCGAAGCCCTCGGCGTGGACGGTGTCGAAGAGATTCTCCACATTCCAACAGCCGCAACGCAAACGTCTCTCCGCCCCTGCCGCAAATGCGAGCAGAAGACAGAGAGACGCTGTTACGAAGCGATGAGGAAACACCCTCCCCGGATCAGTCGTGACCGAGGAGAATCTTCATCATCTCCACTGCGGAGTAGGCCACGGGCGTGCCGGGACCGAAGATGCAGGCTACGCCGGCCTTGTAGAGGAAGTCGTAGTCCTGAGGGGGAATGACACCGCCGGCAGTCACCATGATATCCTCGCGGCCGAGCTTCTTGAGCTCTTCGATGAGCTGGGGAATGAGCGTCTTGTGACCGGCAGCAAGGGACGAAGCGCCCACGATGTGGACGTCGTTCTCAACAGCCTCACGGGCAGCCTCTTCGGGCGTCTGGAACAAGGGACCCATATCCACGTCGAAGCCGCAGTCGGCATAGCCGGTGGCTACCACCTTGGCGCCGCGGTCGTGACCGTCCTGGCCCATCTTGGCCACCATGATACGGGGGCGACGGCCCTCTTTCTTTGCAAACTCGTCGGTCATCTGACAGGCCTTCTTGAAGAGGTCGTCATTCTTTGCTTCACTGCTATACACGCCGGAAATAGTTCTGATGATGGCTTTATAACGACCTACGACAGCCTCGCAGGCGTCTGAAATCTCTCCCAAAGTGGCACGATGGCCGGCAGCCTTGACGGCGAGGTCGAGGAGGTTGTCCTTGGACTTCTTGCCGTCCTGGAACTCCTGCACGCAACGCGTGATGGCCTCGAGGTCGGCTTTGACCTGAGCCTCGTCGCGATGGGCGCGCAGCTCGGCAAGCGACTGCTCCTGCTGCTTGCGCACGGCGGTGTTGTCGATCTCGAGGATGTCGATGGGATCCTCGTGGTCGAGACGGTACTTGTTGACGCCGACGATGGTCTGAGTGCCGCTGTCGATGCGGGCCTGAGTGCGGGCTGCAGCCTCCTCGATGCGCATCTTGGGCAGACCGGTCTCGATGGCCTTGGCCATGCCGCCCAGCTTCTCGATCTCCTGGATGTGGGCCCAAGCCTTCTCGTAGAGCTCCTGAGTGAGTTTCTCCACGTAGTAGCTGCCGGCCCAGGGGTCGATGTGCTTGCAGACCTGAGTTTCGTTCTGGATGTAGATCTGAGTGTTACGCGCAATACGTGCGGAAAAATCCGTCGGCAGGGCGATGGCCTCGTCGAGGGCGTTGGTGTGCAGACTCTGCGTGTGACCCAGGACGGCGGCCATAGCCTCGATACAGGTGCGGCCCACGTTGTTGAAGGGATCCTGCTCGGTGAGGCTCCAGCCGGAAGTCTGGGAGTGGGTGCGCAGCGCCATGGACTTGGGGTTCTTGGCGCCGAAGCTCTTCACGATCTTGGCCCAGAGCAGACGTCCGGCACGCATCTTGGCAATCTCCATGAAGTGGTTCACGCCGATGGCCCAGAAGAAGGACAGACGCGGTGCGAAGGCGTCCACGTCGATGCCGGCGTTGATACCGGCGCGCAGATAGTCCATACCGTCGGCCAACGTGTAAGCCAGCTCGATGTCGGCGGTGGCACCGGCCTCCTGCATGTGGTAGCCGGAGATGGAGATGGAGTTGAACTTGGGCATCTTCTGCGAGGTGAACTCGAAGATGTCGGCAATGATCTTCATCGAGAACGAAGGCGGATAGATGTAGGTGTTGCGCACCATGAACTCCTTGAGGATGTCGTTCTGGATGGTGCCGGCCATTTCCTCCAGCTGAGCGCCCTGCTCCAGACCTGCGTTGATGTAGAAGGCCAGGATGGGCAGCACGGCGCCGTTCATCGTCATCGAGACGGACATCTTGTTGAGGGGAATGCCTGCGAAGAGCACCTTCATGTTCTCCAGCGAGCAGATGCTCACACCGGCCTTACCCACATCGCCCACAACGCGCTGGTTGTCGGGGTCGTAGCCGCGATGCGTGGGGAGGTCGAAGGCCACGGAGAGGCCCTTCTGACCGCTGGCCAGGTTGCGGCGATAGAAGGCGTTGGACTCCTCGGCGGTGGAGAATCCGGCGTACTGACGGATGGTCCACGGGCGGAAGGGATACATCATGCTGTAGGGGCCGCGCAGGAAGGGCGGAATGCCGGCTGCGAAGTCAAGATGCTCCATGCCTTCGAGGTCTTCTTTGGTGTAGACGGGCTGAATGTCGATCTGCTCGGCCGTCTTCCAGTTGGCGGTGATGCCGTTTTCCTTTTGCCATTGGAGGCCGTTTTTGGCCTCAATGCCGGAAAAAATATCTATGTTGCTGAATTGTTTGCGTGCCATAATCAGATACCGAGTTTAGCGTTGTACTCCTTGAGAGTCTCAAGCTGGTTAGACCTTACGTGGATGAAGTTCTCGATGCCGGCCTTCTGGAGGTCTTCCATGCAGGCGGGAGCGCCGGCCACAACGAACATGGCGCGACCGTTCAAACACTGGAAGGCGGGAACGGCATACTCGGCATACTCGTCATCGCTGGAGCAAAGCACCACGATGTCGGCGCCGGCCTTGAGCGCAGCCTCTACGCCCTCCTCCACCGTCTTGAAGCCCAGGTTGTCGACCACCTGATAGCCGGCAGCGGCGAGGAAGTTGCAGGAGAACTGGGCACGGGCCTGACGCATGGCCAGATTGCCGATGGTCAGCATGAAGGCCACAGGCACCTTCGCTGCCTTCTCGGTGGTGAGACGCAGGGCCTCGAAGTCGGAAGCCAGACGGCTGGTCTTGATGCCGCCTTCGGCCTCCTGGCCGCCGCAGCACTTGCAGCAGGCCTCAACGGGCTGCTTGCCTTCGCTCTTCTCGATGAAGTTGGGGAACTGGTTGGTGCCCAAGAGGAACTCCTTACGCTTGCCGGCATTGGCGTGACGGGCAGCGTTGGTGTCGTTGATGACCTTCTGCACCTGTCCGGCCTTCACGGCAGCGAGGAAACCGCCCTGCTCCTCGACGGAGAGGAAGAGCTTCCAAGCCTGCTCGGCCAGAGCTTTGGTGAGCTCCTCGAGGAAGTAAGAACCGCCGGCCACATCCACCATACGGTCGAAATGACACTCGTCCTTGAGCAGCAGCTGCTGGTTGCGGGCGATACGCTCGGCGAAGTCCGTCGGCGTCTCGTAGGGTGTGTCGAAGGGCGTCACCACGATGCTCTCCACACCGCCCAGAGCGGCCGACATCGTCTCCGTCTGCGAACGCAGCATGTTGACGTACGAGTCGAAGAGTGTCTGATTATAAGTAGTGGTATAGGCGCAGACGTGCATCTTGCAGGCCTCCTTGCAGTCGGTGTACTGACTGACAATCTGGGCCCACAGCATGCGCGCAGCACGCAGTTTGGCGATCTCCATGAAATAGACGCCGTTGATGCCGAGGTTGAACTTGATGTCGGCAGCGGCCTCTTCGGCCGGAACGCCGGCTTCGGTGAGCAGCTGGAGATACTCGTTGCCCCAGGCCAGAGCGTAGCCCAGATCCTGATAGCTGTAGGCGCCGGCGTTGGTGAGCTTGTAGGCGTTGACGGCCACAGCGCGGAAATTGGGATAAGCCTTGAGGGCGGCCACCATCTCGGGCGCAGCCTTGAGTACTTCACTGGTGTCCTTGCCCTTCATCACCATCTTTTCGATGGGGTCGAAGGAGATGCTGCCCGTGATGCGTGCGGGGTCGTAGCCCTTGCTGCTGAAGTAGGCGTCGAGCAGCTTGGCCAGCTCAACGCTGTGGCGCTGACAGGTCTGGAAGTTGAGCTCCACGCAGTCGCAGTAGATGCCCTCGAGCAGCTGTGCGATGTAGTCGGCGCTGAGCTTGTCGCCGGGAATCCTGAAGCCCAGAGAGTCCACGCCGCGCTCCATGATGTCGAGCGCCTTGGCGTTGGCCTCCTTCGGACAGTCGCACACGATGTCCTGACGCACAAACCAACTGTTGTCGGCCTTCTTGTTACCGCGCACGTAGGGGAACTCGCCCGGCAGGGCGTTCACAGTGGCCAGCTGGTCCACATCCTCCTTGCGATAGAAAGGCTCCATGGAGAATCCTTCGTTGGTTCTCCACACCATCTTTTTCTGATAATCCGCACCCTTGAGGTCCACCTCAATCTTGTCGCGCCATTCCTGACGCGAGGGGGCCGTGAAGTCAGAAAAGAGTTTCTCTTTACTTTCTGCCATGATTTTTTCGGTTATTATTGCTTTTAAAGTGTTATCTACCCGACAAAGATATACAATTTTTGTCACACGGGGCGTCTTCCCGCCGTGTTTTGTTGGGCAAAAATGTTTTTTTTCATTTTTTTCTTGCCCGAGTCTTCTCTCTTGTCTCATCTTTTTCATATTTTTGCTGCACGAAATACGAAAATTGACAGTCATACGTCACTAAAATCACACAGAAAGCCACGTTATGGAATGGTTATCTAATCTCCTCACGGCATCGGATTCGGTGGGCCACATCATGTTGCTCTATGCCGTTGTCATCAGTGTCGGCCTGTATCTGGGCCGTCTGAAGGTTGCAGGCATCTCGCTGGGCGTCACCTTCGTGCTTTTCGCCGGCATTGTGGCCGGGCATTTCGGTCTGACGGGTACGCCCTCCACGCTGACCTTCATACAGGACTTCGGCCTCATCCTCTTCGTCTATTGCATCGGCCTGCAGGTGGGTCCGGGCTTCGTGGAGTCGTTCAAGAAAGGCGGCGTGGCCATGAACCTCATCGCCGTGGGTGTCGTGCTGCTCAACGTGGTGTGCTGCATCGGGCTCTTCTTCCTGGTGTTCTACCGCGGCGGTGCCATCACGGGCGAGACGGCCAAACAGCTGGCCATGATGGTGGGTGTGCTCTGCGGCGCCATCACCAACACGCCCGGCTTGGGTGCGGCCACTGAGGCCTGCAGCCAGGTCTTCGGCAGCGACGCTCCCGCCATTGCCAACGGCTACGCCTGCGCCTATCCTCTGGGCGTGGTGGGCATCATCCTCTCCACCATTGCGCTGCGCTTCATCTGCCGCGTGTCGCTGCAGAAGGAACAGGAGCAGCTCGAGCACGAGCGCATGGCCAATCCCCACGCCATTCCCCACAAGACCACCATCATCGCCAACAACCCCGCCCTCATGGGCAAGACCATCCTTCAGATACGCGAATTCCTTGGCCGCAACTTCGTCATCAGCCGCATCATGCACGA
Source organism: uncultured Bacteroidales bacterium (assembly GCA_902784475.1). Taxonomy (GTDB): domain Bacteria; phylum Bacteroidota; class Bacteroidia; order Bacteroidales; family Bacteroidaceae; genus Physcousia. Next base: position 9,803 of record CACZUX010000022.1, read on the forward strand.
GGGCGTCATCAGCATCCCCAAGAAGAACACCGTCATCGAGAAGGGCGACAAGCTCTACATGAACTGCGCCCAGGACGACGTGGAGGCCATCATCGCCTTCATCGGCACCGAGGACAAGAAGTTCGTGTGGGAGGAGCAGAGCGTCAACTTCGTCTCCAAGCACATCCTGCTCACCCAGCCGGACATCAACGGCAAGACGGTGGCCGAGATGCACTTCTCCTCTATCTACGGCGTGAACGTGACGCGCATACGCAGGGGCGACCTCAACCTCTTTGCCGATCTCAACCTGCGTCTGCAGATCGGCGACCGCCTCGTGGTGGTGGGTCCCGAAGACGCTGTCGACCGTGTGGCCTCCAAGCTGGGCAACACCGCCAAGAAGCTCGACCACCCCAACCTGACGGCCATCTTCCTGGGCATCCTCGTGGGCATCATCTTCGGCAGCATACCTTTTGCCGTGCCCGGAGTGCCGACGCCCGTGAAGCTGGGTCTGGCCGGCGGACCTCTGATCATCGCCATCCTCATCGGCGCCTACGGCTATCGCCTCAAGCTGGTGGCCTACACCACCACTTCGGCCAACCTGATGCTGCGTGAGATGGGTCTGGCGCTCTTCCTGGCCTCCGTGGGCATCAAGGCGGGCGCCTCGTTTATGGACACCGTTGTCGAGGGCGACGGCCTGACCTACGTCTGGTGCGGCTTCCTCATCACCACGCTGCCCATCCTCATCATGGGCACCATCGCCCGCCTGAAGTACAAGCTGAACTATTTCACGCTGATGGGCCTCATCGCCGGCAGCACCACCGATCCTCCCGCTCTGGCTTTTGCCAACCAGACGGCCGGCAACGACGCTCCCGCCGTGGGCTATTCGACGGTCTATCCCCTGTCGATGTTCCTGCGCATCCTCACCGCGCAGCTCATCGTGCTGCTTTTCTGCACGCTATAAGATTTTAAAAACATAACTCCATAACATTATTAACCCCTTAAAACTGACACCATTATGAAGTACGTTTGTGAGACATGCGGTTGGGAGTACGACGAGGAAGTCGGCTACCCCGAAGGCGGCATTGCCCCCGGCACCAAGTTTGAAGATCTGCCCGAAGATTTCGAGTGCCCGCTCTGCGGCGTCGGCAAGGATCAGTTCTCTGAGGCCTGATCGCCCTCTTTCTCTTCCTTCTTGCGCTTGTCGAAGAGGCCGTAGGTCGTGCGCAGCACGCGGAACTCGGTGCGCCGGTTCAGGGCGTGACAGGTTTCCTGCTGCTCTTCGCTTTCGAGCGCGAGGATAAACTTCTCGGTGAGCGTATCTCCTTCATGCAGGAAGGGGGTACGCTCAGCTATTTTGCGCGTCACCACTTTGGGGCGCGACTCGCCGTAGCCCTTGGGCGTGAGACGGTCGGAGACGATGCCGTGGGCGATGAGATAGCGCACCACGCTCTCGGCTCTGCGCTGTGAGAGGCGCTCGTTGTAGTCGTCGGCGCCGCGGAAGTCGCAGTGGGAAGAGAGCTCGATGGTCACGTTGGGATTTTCCTTGAGCAGCGTCACCAGCGAGTCGAGGGCCTGCGTGCTGTTGGCTGTCAGCTCGGCGCTGTCAAATTCGTAGAAGACGTTGCGCACCAGCACCGGCGCGTTGATGTTGGCCAGCGGGAACTGGAGCACGTACTGTCGCGAGACGGAGGCGGTGTCCACCGAGAGCTCCTCCTTGTGGTTGAGGTAGCCCTTGCAGGTGCCCAGGAAGACGTAGTCCACGTGGGGCTTGACTTCCTGCTCGAAACTGCCGTCGCCGCGCACGGAGAGGCGCAGATTCGTGCCGTCGTTGCCCACCATATAGACCAGTGCTTCGGGCAGTTCGTAGCCGTCTTTCTCATAGACCCAGCCCTTGACCGTCTGCACCACTTCGGGGCAGTGGAAACCCCACACCTTGTCCCATCCGCGGCCGTCGCCTCTGCTGGTGGAGAAGAAGCCCTGATTGTGAGGCCCTTCGAAGGTCATGGCGAAGTCGTCGCCGGCGGAGTTCATGGGGTATTTGAGGTTCTTCACCGTCCAGGCTCCCAGCGAGTCCTGCACGCCCACAAAGAGGTCCAGTCCGCCCATGCCGGGATGGCCGTCGGAGGAGAAGTAGAGCTCGCCGTTGGGACGGAAGGCGGGATACATCTCGTCGCCCTCGGTGTTGACGGGCGCTCCGAGATTCTCCACGATGCCCACGCCGTGGCTGTCGATCTCCGCGCGCCATAGGTCGAAGCCGCCCAGTCCGCCGGGCATGTCGCTGGTGAAATAGAGCCATCGTCCGTCGGGACTCAGTGCGGGATGGGCGCACGAGGAGAGCGTGTCGGCCGTGATGCGGAGCTCCTGCGACGAACCCCATGAGGCGTCGCTGCGCGAGGAGGAGAAAATCTGGGCGTAGCGGGGATATTCGGCGTCGAAGGTGCAACGCGTGAAGTACATCGTCTTGCCGTCGGAGGAGAAGCTGCAGGCGCCTTCGTCAAACTCGGTGTTGACGTCGCCCTCGACCAGTTCGGGCTGCGACCATTTGCCTTTGTCATCTTTGCGCGAGATGAAGATGTCGGTGAACTTCGTGCCCGTGATGCCGCTCACTTCGTTGCCGGTGGCCTGCGGACGCGAGGAGGTCAGATAGAGCTGGTCCCACGAGTCGCCGCCCAGAGCGGGACAGAAATCCTGACGGCGCGAGGAGAGCGCGGGCTGCTTCTGTATGGTGTAGAGCGTGGGGCGCGCCTTCCACTGCGGCGCGAGTTTGCAACCCTGTATGCCGTTGCGCGCCAGCTGCGAAAGCGGGTCGAGATCGGCGTAGGCCTGATAGTTTTTTGCGGCGCTCTTGTAGTCGCCCAGACGGTGCTGCTGCTGGGCCAGACGCAGATAGACCATAGAGTCGGGATAGCGGTAGCGCAGGGCGTTCTGATAGGCGCCTGCAGCTTTGGCGCTGTAGCCGATGCGGCGGTAGCATTCGGCCATCTTCCAGGCGCGTTCGCCGCGCTTGTCGCGCTCGGTGCTTTTGGTCAGGGAGTAGGCTTTCTTGTATTCCGCCGCCGCGTCGAAATATTCGCCGATGGCGTAGAACATGTCGCCGCGCTTGACGTGCTGTTCGGCGCTGCAGCCCGAAAGCAATACCAGCAGAGCGGCCGCCAGGAGGCCGGACAGAAAGAAGCGGGTGTGACGTCGGTCTAAACGCATACTTTAGCCATAACGCACACACCCGCCTTTTTATTGCCCGTGCGGGAGAAAGGATTACTTATCGCCGCTGTCCGCCGACGTTGTAGCGACGTCCGCCTCGCACGATGACCAGACGGCCGTCGATGAGATATTTGCCGTCAGCCATGAATCCTGAATCCTGGATCTTGAATCCTGAACCCTGAACCGTTTCTATCCCCGTCGGATCTTCGCCTTCCACCATCACCTCGCGGAAGTAGTTGATGTCCTCCTGACTCACGCCGAGTTTGTTGAGGAAGTAATACTCGAAGCGGTCGCGCATCTTGGCGCCCGGCAGCGCCTGTATCACGTTGAGCCGATCCTGCAGGGCCGATTTGAGGCGGTTGCCTGCGGGCGAGAAGGAGGTGAGCTCGTAGTCCTTGAAGATGCCGTCGCTCGTCACGCCGAGCACGCCCTCGAGCAGGAAGGCCAGCATACCGGTGCGGTCGGCACCCCAGGCGCAGTGGAAATAGACGGCTCTTCCGGCTCGGAAGTTGCTCAGGATGAAGAGGAATTCCTCCTTGAGTCGCTGCTGCGTCTCGGCCTTGTCGAGGTCGGCGGCCAGATAGTCGTTGGCCTGCGCGAAGTAGTAGGTGGACCCCTTCTCGAAGCCGAAGGCGGAGACGCCGCAGCCCTGATCCTTGTCGTAGTCGTCCTTCCAGCGCAGGTCAATCTCGGCACCGATGCCGAGCGCCTTCAGCGTTTCAAGGTCCTCTGCGGAAGTCGCCACGAAGCCGTTCAGGGCGCTGCCGCGGAAGAGGTGTCCGTAGGCCGTGCGGCGTCCGTCGCTCGTGGCCCATCCGCCCAGATCGCGTATGTTGTTGGCGGTGGGGATGTAGAGCATGCGCAGACGTCCCGTGGTGGTGAAGCGGCCCTGAGCCACAGTGTTTTCACCCTCCGTCACGCTGAAGAAGCAGGTCGTTCCGGGCACGAGGTTGGGGATGTAAGCAGCCTCACTGCCGGCGGCTACGGGAATTTCACGCGCGTCGGTCATCTCCTCGTCGGAGGCGTAGCGGAGCACCATGTCCGCCGTCGTTTCAGGCAGGGGTATCATGACGCGGTTGGGCTGGTCGCGGCGCAGGGGCGGCGCCACATTATACTGACTCACAACGCTCTCCACCACGCTCGAGTAGGTGACGGCCGAGAGGAACTTGCGTGCGGCGAGATTTTCCAGGTTGACGGAGAAGTCCATCTCGTCGAAGGCCATCGGCTGCATCGTGAGTGCGGAGCCCTCGGAGGCTTCGCCCGCGAGGTTGACCAGCTGCCAGGTGAAGTGCTCGGTGTCGGGCCTCAGCGTGCCGCCGTTCCAGGGCAGCACATAGTCCTCAGGCACCACCTCCTGACGCAGGGCGCTCACGTCGCTGCGGGTGAAGCGGGCCACACAGGGCGTACCGGCCGCTACGTGCTTCACGGGATAGAGCAGGGCTCTGCCCTCTTCCACTCCGCCCACGAGGCAGAGCTCGGCTACGTAGTCGGACGAGGCATCCAGATCAAAGGGCAGAGCGAGCGGCGTGAGGCCTTCGGTGGCGTTCACGGTGAACTCTTCCTCATGAGGCACGCCCATGTAGAACAAACGGAAGTTGTCGAAGCAGGTCCAGGCCTTCGTGTTGGCGCAGCGATAGCCCAGCGTCACGGCGCCGCGCTCTACAAGCAGGGCGTTGAGCGTGTTGGGATAGAGGCCGGCGGCGAGATACCGGCTGGCCGACGACGAGCCGTCGGGGATGTAGAACGAGGCGCCCGAGGGCTTCACGCCGCCCAGAGAGGCGTCCGTCACCGTCTGCTGGTCGAAGAGGTTCATTGCCAGCTTGCCTCCGGCATTGAGGTAGAGGGTGCCCGTCACTGCCGACGTGCCGCCCGTGTAGTCGCTGTAGGCGTCGGCCACGGGGGAATTGGTGCGCTCGAAGCCGTCCATCCCGAGACGATAGGTGCCGGCGGGCAGCGTGTAGGCCAGAGTCTGAGCGAGGTCGAAGCTGCTCTGATAGTAGCGCATCAGACCGTTGGTGACGCCCACGGTGCCGCTCGACACGAGCGTTTCCGTCCAAGCCTTCTTGTAGTCGCTGTCGCTGAAGTCGGCGTTGACGATCATCCACGTGAGGTCGAGGCCCGGACTGACGACGGTGACGCTCTCCATCCACGTCAGGGCCTTCTGCCACAACGTTTCGGCGGCGGCGCTCACGGCCTCGGGGCTAGCGGCCTGATTCACAGCGTCGTCCAGCACTGCAGCGGCGTCACTGTAGGACTGTGTGGCGCCGGCCTCATCGCTATAGCTTGCCGTCTGGGCGATGAAGTGCGTGGCGATGTCCTCCTTGAGCTGCAGATAGGCGGCATAGGGCGCCGCAAAGGATTCGGCGGCCGTCTTGGCCTCGCTCACAGCCTGTATGGCGGTTTCGTATTGGGCTACGGTGGTCCATTCCTTGTACTGCTCTGCGATGACGCCCTCGAGCAGCGTCTTCTGCGCCTGCGGCAGCACGAGGGCCTGGGCGGCTTCCACGAGAGTCTGCAGCTGCGCCTTGTAGGCCGAGAGGTCTTCCGAGTCGAAGAAATAGGTCAGACGCACGTTGTTGAAACATATCCAGTTGGGATAGTCGCCGCCACTGAAGCTGGGCACCGTGATGGCGATGTCGAGCACGCCGTCGCCCTCCACCCAGGTATAGACGCTGTTGAGGTATTTCGCGCCCTCGTTGAACTCGTCCTTGATGTTGCCGCGCGAGGTCGGCTTGGAGTGACCATCGGTGGAAATGGCGTACCAGTCGCGGATGAGCACCTTGTTGGCGTTGGCCTGCACGAAGGCGTTGGAGAAGCGGTAGCCCTTGTCGCCGAAGCTGACGCAGCGGGCGAGCACCGAGGCGCGGTAGAAGGCCTGCACGTCCACGCGGTAGAAGCCGGGCGTCAGCCCCTTAATCTGCTGACTCACTGTAGCCTGCGTGCCTGCGGCATTCTCAATCTCGTAGATGCCGTTGCTGATGGCCGTGCCCTGTATGTTGCTGACGGTCCAGCCCGTGGTGCCGGCGTACATCGTGGGGTTGACTATGGCGGCGGTCTTGTCCTCGGTCGTCATGCTTTCGAGGGCCTCCTTCAGCGCGGCGACGGAGGCGACGGTCAACCCGCCTTTGGCGCCTGTGGCAGCGGCGCGTGCGGCTTCCGCCTGATCCACCAGGGCGATCTGCTCCGCTGCCGTGGTCCACTGCCAGCGTGCGGCGTTCTCTTCACCCTCCTTCAGCACCAGCGCGCCGCTCTCGTCCACGGCCAGGAACCATCCCTGCTTGGCGTAAGCCACCTGCGAAGCGGTGTAGATGCAGCGCAGCAGTATGGCGCCGTCCTTCTCTATGGCGGCCCATTTGTGGTACGACGAGCCGGCGCAGTCGAGTCCGCCGCTGACGATGCGCAGATAGCGTCCGTAGTAGTCGCCCATCTGCAGCCTGAGGTAGGTGTAGCCGCTAAATTCGGAGGCGCTGCCTTCGTTCTTCACTTCGACGGGCACGCCGTAGTCGTCCACGAGGGCGCCGCTGTTGGAGACGCTGGTTACGCCGTGGCTGAGGAACTTGCCTGTGGCGGCGTTGTAGAGATACCCGGTGTCGCCCGTGGCGGGCAGTGCGGCGAAGGCCGCCAGCGGCATCATCGCGAGGATGAGCGCCGTGCACAGAAACGATGTAATTCTTTTCATGGCAGTGTTTTTGGGGTTATTAATTTGTGTGTTTCATTCCGTTTCGGCCACAAAGATAGTGATTTTTTTCGAACCGCCGTCAATTTGCGAGAAATTTACTCCACGCAAATACGCAAATTGCAAATTAAAATCACTATGCAGTAAAAATTGGGAGGGCTACGGGATAAATCTTCCTCAACTATTTGCCAGTTGAAGAAAAAGTAATATCTTTGCAGCGAGAATACACAAAGAATATGGGTTATGACATTCCTCAATCAGTTTCACAAGGAATCGACGGAGCGCAAGATCAGGAAAATCGAAGAATCGCTGAAATCGCCGATGAGCTCCGAAGACTTTGCCAACTATATGAAGCAGAATCTGGAGTTAGCGAAACAAATGTGACGCCCCTTGAGGTGGAGCAAAGACAGGCGGAAAAGATGGCCAAAGCCGGTGGCTATTGGATTCCGATGTCTCAGGTCTTTGATCTCGGAGTTCCCGGCGCTAGTGGCAACGAGAACGAAACATATGTTACCGATGGTTTTGTTTACAAGGTCAATAACTTACTGAATAGCGGCAGCATTGTGGCTCAACTTCGAAAGATATTGATGCACAATCTTCTTTTTCCGGATACAGCCTATCGTTTTCATGGCTTCACAGGATTTGACGGGCGTATTGTTCAGCCGATATTCCGTCAGGTTCGTATTGAAAATGCCCGTCCCGCCACACAGGTGATGATTGACACGTATATGTCTGCTCTTGGATTCACCAAGACGGGCGCAGACGGGCGTTTCAGCAACGGAGAGTATGAGGTCTGGGATGTGATTCCCCGTAATGTTTTGGCAGACAAAGATGGCGACCTCTTTGTTGTTGATGCCGAGATACGGAAGGGTTAAACTCGCCAAAACCACCCCCGAAAACCCTGGCTCGACTCAAACGATCGATCGGGCCAGCTCAAACGGTCGATTGAGGTGACTCACACGATTTTTAGGGTTTCTAACTAGGGAGTAAAATTTCTCTAATTAGGGAGTAAAAAGCTCTTTTATTGATGTCCGCATTCAGAGCAGATTGTAAGCATGACTTTGGCGGGAGCTTATAATCTCCATCACGTTGTTGATGATGCTGATGATGCTGAGCGTCATGAAGAGCGATAGCGCTCCGGCGATGATGAGACGCGAATTCTCAGCAAGCCACATCAGCCAGTCAATCTGCACGCTGAAGGTGAAGAGCGGGACGTTGAGGGGCGACGAAAGAAGCCACATCACACTGACACCGCCGCAAACGATGCCCACAACGAACGTCACAACCATCGCCATCCTGTAGCGGCGGATGACGGCTTCCTGATGCTGCTTGACGAACTCGACGGCATCCAGACGGCGGTTGAGCCTGGCCATGAAGGCGGCATGGTCGTCGAACTGCGGCTTTTGGGCGAGGAACAATTCCTCAAGGGCTTTATCTTTTGTCATATCTGTAGTCTTTCTTTTAGTTTGTCTCGTCCGCGGGAGAGCTGTTTCTTCACGGCGTCCTCCGACGAATCGGTGATAGCCGCTATCTCCCTGATGTCATATCCGTTGAGGTAATAGAGCGTGATGGCTGAACGCTCTTTGGGCGGTAGCGTACGCAAGGCCAGATAAAGGCTCTGGTGCTCGAAAGCGCTGTCGGCCCCGCCGTCTCCCGCCAGCGTTCGGACATCATCGATGCTCTCCGTCGTGCGCAGACTGGCCTTGTGGTTGAGGAAGGTGTTGTGGGCAATCTTGAACAGCCACGAACGGAAACGCCCCTTGTCCTGATAGCCGGCCGAAGAGAGATAGGCCTTCACCAGCGCATCCTGCGCCAGATCGTCGGCCTCGCTCCTGTTGCCGCAGCAGAGGGCGAGCAAGAAACCTCTGAGAGACTCCTGCTCGCACTCCACCTGCGATATGAATTCTTCGCGTGTCACTTGTTTACACCTGCTTCAACAGTTGATTCTGCTCTGCCTCAATCTCCTTTGCTAAAAATTTCTTGCCGACAGCATAATTGACGAGGAAGGCGATGCCTATGGCAAAGATGCTACCTCCCAACCAGTATTGCATGGCAAGGTCTTTAGTAGAAGTTCCACCTTTGAAGTCAAGGAAAAGACCGATGGCCATACAACTTAAACCTACTAACGAGATAATTCCTCCCCAAAGCAATTTATTCAACAGTTTTTCCTTCAGAAGTTTCTTTTGCGGAGCCATCTTTTTGAGCAAATCCTCAACGTCCGTCTCTTTGTTCTTCTCGATAGCAGACAATACAATCTGGGTGCGCTGGTTCGCCTCATTGATTTTCTTGCGGTTGTTCAGCCATACGATTAAAACGGGAAGTACAACAATAGCGATGATAAAAATGATCTTAACGATCGACTCCATTAGAACAACGTAATTCATAGTCTTGTTTTTTATTGGTTTATACTTTTGTTTTCTCGACCCTGGTCACTAACATAACAAGTCAGAAAGACAAAAGGTGACGTCTCATACGACAAAAGTACAAAAAAGTTTTTGATTCTCACGCACAAAAGCCGTAAAAACCGCCATCAATTTGCCTGGAATTTACCCACGCAAATTACGCAAGCAAACAAATTAAAAATTGCGGAACAAAAAAAACTCACGAAAACCCTGGCTCGACTCAAACGATCGATCGGGCCAGCTCAAACGATCGATTGAGGTGACTCACACGATTTTTGGGGTCGCAATTATTGCCGATTTTCTCCAATTGATTACAGATTTTACTCACGCTAGCTACGCAACATCTCACAGAGTTTATCCTCTCTGATGACCTTGGGGGCAGCCTTTCCTGCCAGCACCAAAACCTTCTTGCCATTGCGGTAGACGTGAAGCTGTCGCGAACGGACTACGGCTGTCAGCTCCGGATCATCCTGCATGGCTATCCACAGATGATGATAGGCCCCACCTTCCTCAAACAGTTTCCTTTGCAGGTGCGAGCACATATTGGTCGTATCAATGGTCATTATATTCTGTCAAACAACTTTTTCCTGTTCATCTTTTCCGAGACAAAGATACAAAATATTCTTTAACCGGCAAAATGTTCTGTCAAAACTACTCTATTTTTCCGGATAACTACAAAAAAAGTTTTGGATAACTATGCAGTAAAAATTGGAAGGGCCAAAAGAAAAGCGCCCGCAGTTTATGTCTGCAGGCGCGAAAGAGTATGGTGAATATATCATTTGAACGATAATACCCTTATTCCAAAGATTATACGTACTTATTTTTGCTCAATATCATATTTTATTGGAAACAAGGGCACCTATAAGGTGCAGACAGCACATATACGCCCCATTTGACTTTATATAATCAACATTTTAGTTTTCATATACAATTTTGTCATTTTCCAAAAGCCATCTTTCTTGATATGCTCTTCTGGTTGCCCATGCAACATCATTGAGAAATGCAATATTCAATGCACCCCCAACACCAGCCCCTATAACAGGTATAGACTGCATGGCTTTTCTCCTAGTAATATTGATACCTAATTGCCTTGCCAGACTCCTTATGGTCATTATAAGAGCTTCAATTCCCAACTTGTTTTCTGCGGCTTTCTCTGCCATCTTCTTCCAAGTTACACTTGCAACAGTTTTGTTTATTACTTGTAAAGTTGATATTGAAGCAACTTTCTCTTTTACAGAATTGGAACCCGCTGCCGATAATATACCATATACAAATTGCTTATCTGTCTGTGTGATACAATCATATCCATAACACAAACCTATCTTATGAATAACTCGCAAACTCATTGTAACCAAAGATGGAATATCTACAATTAAACCTGGAAGTCCAAAATAACCTGTCGCAGCTCCTTCTGCTGCAGCAACACCATTAGCCCAATTATGAACGTTGTTCGCTAATTTATCCGACAGTTGCAGATCCTTATGGCGCAATTCTTCTATATTATCAACACCTCCATCACACTTGATATCATTTGAATCTGTTAACAAATCAGCAAACCCATCAAATGCCGTTAATGCACCTTGGATAGCTTTAGGAGGAACGATCTTACCAATCAGCCATGATACAGGTTTCAGTACACCATTGATTGTCTGCGACACGACACTCGGTTCTTCATTTTGCCACTTAATAATCTGCTCATACTCATTGTACTCGTATGACGTCATTTGCTCTTTTTTTGCTTCCATTTTGTAGAATTTTATATATTTAACATTTATCGTATATTATTATCCTATTCTATCTACTTTCATATAATTAGACTTTCATTCGTTTCATAAAAAGAGGCACGGCCTCCATCACCGTGGTATCTAGGCACCGCCAAGCGCCCGGCCCCTACAGCAACAGTAGTCCGTGCCTGTAAGCACGAACACTGGCTGTCTGTCTTCGGGGCGTAAACATGCACTCTCTCAGCGCAGAACTTCAACGCAAAGATAAACATATTTTCCGAAAAACGCTTCATCAAGCACGGACTTTCTAATATAAATGCCGAAAAATGTCTATTTCTTCATAATAATATCATACACAATCTACCCAATAACAGCTGCCGTACTTATTTCTTATACGACTTCTTGGCTTCGTTGATAAAGTTCTTGATTTTCGACTTGTCTTTCAGAAAATCATTGATCGCCTTGGAGATGTCGTCAATGGTGAATGAGCCGCCCTTCTTCTCGGCCAGCGCACTCAAAGCACTCAGATATACCCAGCCTGAAGCCAAGGTGATGGCGTACAGCGTTGCAGACATTATCACAGCACCGCCGATTGTTCCGATTCCGGGAATAAGCTTCATCGCACTGGCAATTCCGCTCATGGCTGCGTAGCTGGCAAGATTCGTGGCAACACCGGACCCGATGGACTTCATCATGTTGTCGCCAAAGGGAATGCCAAGCTTGTTGTTGATTCTGACGTACATCCCCCAAATGGTGGCAGCACCGGCAGCGACGTCTGCCCCGGGGATGGGTATCCAGGCTGAGCCGACGGCTAACTTACTATGCAGCTTTACGACATCAGCAATGGCTCGCGGCAAGTTATTGTCTGCCGTCTTATCCAAATGTTTCACCAACTCAAATGCGGCCTCCAAAAGTTTTTTGTCAATATCCATAATATTATTATTTAAAGTTAGTTACCCTATTCTGTCCACTCTCAAATAGACTCCGTTCAAAGCGCCGGCCTTCTTAATGTCGACGCCATAGATGCGCATGAAGGCATCTACCACCACCTGACCTCCGTTCGTGTGAACGGGGTCGTTCAGAGACTGAGTCGCTACCTCTACCTGCATTCCCGGATCAAGAACAATGCCGTTGGTACGAACTTTCTTCGTTACCGTAATTCTAAATAGTGCCATACATTATATATTTTATAGTTTAACTCCGAACACTAACAATAATGGAATGGTCTTCCCAATAGTACGAACCGCCCCACTCTCTCACAGCATCAGCAACGACATTTTCGGCATCTTCGTCCCAGTTGTCAGGAATGCTGTCATCGAAGCTCGTAACATCAAACGTCACTTCGCAAATGCCGTAGCGAACACCGTCTTTTGTCTCTATGTAACTCTCTGTGTCATACGGAATCTCATAATCCATGCCGTCCAGAGCCTCTTCGATATCGTTCTCCAGCTCTCGCAAATCTTCCTTGTTCATAATTGTAACATTTAGAATTAATACTCTATTTCGCTTATCTCGTCGCAAAAATAGCAATTAGAACTAAGCATTTGAGTGCTCAAAGAAAAATGTTATCGTCTTCGAGAAAAAATCACGCCGGTTTCGTAGAATTTTACGAAATGTTGATTATCTTTGTAACACAAAAATAAGGATATGGAGAAGACAGATAAGAAAAAAAGTATAAAAGATTACCTCCACACAATAGAACGCACGAGGTTGCTGAGAAACACCTCAGAAGAGCTCGGCGAACTGGTCGGATTTTCTATCGCCAAAGGTAACGGTCTTGCGAGAATGGGCGGAAAGTCACCCTTTATCAAGGACGCCATTTTCAGGGAGTTGGCATACATTGTCTATCAAGAAACAGAACTCGACCTTCAGGAGGTGCTCGATGTTTATGACGAAGCAGACAGCATCTGCGAGGATATGAAAAAACCGACAGATCCGGCCTCCTTCTGCCGAAACCTCGTGCGATACTTCTATGCGGAAGGAGAGGCCACTGACGACATCAAACCTTATATCGATGACATCCAGCCGAAGCACATCCCAATCCTCGTTCTGTTGATGCTCAAGCTGTTGCCGAGATGCTCCGCAAAGGGCGGAGACATAAGCCAGGATGAGATCAAAGAGAACTACCTGACCCTCTTCGACTGGATGACAGATATCGTCAAAGAGAATGCTATACTGCAAGAGCTGCCCATGCTGGCCATAATGAAAGAAAAGGTCAGAGACGATGCCGACATCATGTGCAGGATACATCTCATTTACACAACGAACCTTATCTTGAATGCGTACGGCGTACTCTCTACAAAAGAACGCGCCGGCATCAGCAACACGATTTTACAGGAAAACCGATTTGACCCGGAGATAGAAGGACTTTGGGTTGAAAACGATGCGACAACAGTCTTCTGGCTGTTTGAAAGAATCGTCAACGGATACCATCTCTATCGTTACCAGTTGAACAGCAAACGCAAAGTGTTGATGTTCACAAAATACTTTATGATATTCCAGCACTACGAGAAAAACGAAGAAGCAACCGTTATCCATCCTCAAACCGCACAATATCTGGTGACAGGCAAGAAGATACCCAATAGACTAATTGCACACCTCGACTTCCAAAAGGAAGCAAACGACTGCAATGAGCGGGAAGTTACACTCTCTTTCAGTCCGCAAGCATCTTGCGGAAGCTGGTTCAAACTGAAGCATCTCAAGCGCAGCATCAACGAGACCTCATTCCGGAAGATGTTGGAACAATATGAGCAGATTGACAGTAATCCCGACGATGACTACACCTTCACCATCGCTTTGGCTGCAATCACCCACGAACATCTCTACATACACAAGGACGGAAAAAGCTACTACAAAGTACCCAAATCGACAGACGATCTTTTGAGCAACATCGGCATCGACAGTAACGTAGGCGTATTGGAATTCAGCAAAACAGCAGACGGACATTCAACAACCTACCTTGGTTTTGACGATGTCAGTCTGTATTACGACGTCAGCACTCCGGAGGCAATGGCCGAACATCAGATAGAGATTGTGGACAATATCGTTGTTTGAATTCCGCCCGTAATTTGCTTAAAAAAATGTTCATGAAGCTTCGCTCCATAGACATTTCTCACGCTCGGCAGAGATCAAGCGAGCTAGTCTCTGCCCTCACTTACTCGAAATGCTCACGCAAATTACGCAAGCAAGCAAATTACGGTTTTGTGTCTTTTCCTAAGACGGTTGACAGTTCACTACTGCCCTACATACCGGTCCATGGCGTCATTCACTTGGAGCATCCACTCCGGAAGTTTGGCGTTGGCGTTGGCAATCAACTCTTCGGGCATCTCACGATAAAAAGCGTATGCCATCGGGCCGGAAATGGCAGCAAGTGTATCTGCATCGCCACCCAAAGAAATGGCCAGCTTGAGACAATCAACATAGTCCTCGCTCTCCAGGAAGCAGATGAGCGCCGCAGGAATCGTCTTCTGGCAGGTTTCGTCAAAGCCGTAGTGCGACTTGATGTCGGCATACGACAGCGCAGCCCAGTCCGGATAGTATTCGTCCAACACATGACGGCGGATGTAGTCCTTATCCCTGCCCTGCATCCCATAGAAGATGGCAAGAGCCGTAGCGACAGCGCCCTTGATGCCCTCGGGATGGTCGTGCGTGGGAAGTGCGGTGCGGGTGGCCAGCTCGATGCACTCTTCCACACTTTTTGCCATAAAACCCGCTGCGGAGACGCGCATGCCGCTGCCGTTGCCGTAGGAATGATAAGACGGCTGCAACTCACGCGCCGAGAGCCACCGGGCAAAACGTCCGCCAAAGCCCCGGAAGAAGTCCGCGCGGCATCTGGTCCACAGCGTCTCGGCCATATCCAGGCCCTTCAGCAAGGCTTCGGCACAGGCAAAGGTGCAGACGGTGTCGTCGGTATAGGTGTTGGACGGCAGAAGGAGGTTGACGGCATCGTAGTCCTTGGTCCTTCCGTGAAACTCGTAAGGCATGCCGGCGATGTCGCCGATGGCAGCACTAAGCAACAGGTTTTTCATGGGTTCAGATCTCCTCTCATTCAGAACTCCAGACGGAATCCTTTTTGTTTTAACTCGTTATAACTCTCTTCGTTGAAGCTGTAAAGACGGGCCTCACGCCTGGGTGTGGGCCAGACGGTTTCGTCCTGCTGCGTGAGGATGTTGAAGTGCAGCATCTTCTTGGCGAAGTTGCTTCGGTCGAAGTGCACGTCCAGGATGGCCTCATAGAGGTTCTGCAGCTGCTTCAGCGTGAACTTCTCGGGCAGAAGCTCAAAGCCTATCGGCTCGAAATGGATGCGTTCGCGGAGGCGCTTCAAAGCGGCCCTCAGTATTCTGTCGTGGTCGAAGGCCAGCTGCGGCACTTCGTCCAGAGCAAACCACCCGGCCTTCGCCGCATCGTCTCCGGCCTTCACATCCTGAATGCGCACCAGAGCGTAGTAAGCGACGGTGATGACGCGCTCTCTGGGGTCGCGATTCGGATCGCTGAAGGTGTGAAACTGCTCGATGTAGGCACCCGTAAGCCCCGTCTCCTCTTTCAGCTCACGCAGCGCACCCTCTTCGCACGACTCATCCATCTTGACGAAACCGCCCGGAAACGCCCACTTCCCCTTGTAGGGCTCCAAGCCTCTCTCGACGAGCAACACCTGCAGCTTTGTGCCGTCGAAACCGAAGATCACACAATCGGCAGTGACCGAGGGGTGCGGGTATTTGTAAGAGTACATTTTTGCTTCCATTTTCTCTCTTTGGTAAATTTTACACCGCAAAGGTACGGCAATAATTTCAATCCACCAAATATTTTGGGTAAAATTTACACAGGAAGCCTCATTTTTTTTAAATTTTTCTCCACGCAAATTACGCAAGCAAGCAAATTAACTGATCGGGGACCGGCCTTCCGGTTCTTTTCGGTGTGTAGCATTAAGTCAAAGAGCGCTGTCATTCCGGTTTGACGCTGCAAAGGTACGACATAAAAAACGCGGCAGTTCGCGATTTGCTTGTAACCCATATGTAAATCAGTGAAATATAACAATCGAACGATTTTTGTTTGCGTTATTTGCGCAAAAAAGAAAGAAAAGAGAGAAAGGAAAGCTCCCCCACACCCCTGTAAAAGGAAAGAGTAGAAAAGAATAGAAAAAGTTTAAAAGAAGTTTCTAGCTAACTACTCACTACTAACGTAGTTCATAGTTATCTAAAAACTGAGAAAAGTGGCCGTGCAAATTACGTGCAAATAACTATTGCTGGGCTTGCCTTTTACCGGGCTCGGGCGTAGCGCGATGCGCTCCGCAGTTTTTTTTGAGGGCCCTCCTTACTCAGCTTTTTCTGTCAAAAAATCCGCTTCGCGTACACGTATGAAACACGTAGGCTTATTATTTTCTAATTTGCTCGCGCAAACTACGCAAATTGCAAGCAAATAAAAACTTAGGTTAGCCACTCAAAATCAGGCATCGGGCTTCAGCCGACACCCTGAAGCCGTGCAGAGGCCGCGCAGAGACCGACCAGAGGCCGTGAAAGCGGGATTTGATGTCAAGTTTTACGAATGCTCTGACAAGCGGCTAAAAGCTATTTTAGTATGTCAATCCGAAGGCCCACAAGGGAATGATGTTGCCGGAGCCGTATTCGATGTCGTCCCTGACCACATAGCCCTCCCCGGCATCGGCAATCTGTTTCTTGCCTTTCTTCCGTCCTCCGACTTCGAAGGTCTTGCCGCCGATCTCGAAATCACTGATGCGCGAGCTGATGACATCCTGCGTGACACGCATCTGGTTGTAAAAGAACGTCTCGCGGATGTTGCCGATGTCTGCACTCTCGTGGCCCAACAGAAAGGCGAGCGTGGGGTTGTCGAGATAGACCTTCTCTACCTTTCCCACGCCTCGGATGCCGCCCGTATCGTCGCGAAGCTGGCCTATCATGCCGGCCTGCTCCATGTAGAGGAAGTAGTCCGGCAACACATTACGGCTGACACCAATGACCGAAGCCAGCGAATCCATCACCGGTTTGAAAGGAACGCTCTGTGCAATGACGGCCAATAACTTTTTCAGTTTTCTGCCCGTCGAGGCATTCATGTTGGCATACTGAGGGATGTCCACCTCCATTGTCTGGTTGACAACCTGACGAAGACGCATCTCGAAACCGCTTTCGCCGGAGAACGGATAGTAACCCCTCTCGAGATAATCGCGGAACAGCGGAAGAGGATGAGCCACATCTTCAAGCCTCGCCTCATGGTGCAGCACGGCATCCAAAGCATAAACAGGCGCCGTGATCCCGTGGAATAGCGTCAGATACTCCCGGAACGACAGTCCCTGCATGGTGAAGACGGGGGCGCGACGGCTCAAGTCGGCAAATCCCTTGTAGATGTCAAGCACTGACGAACCGGTAAAACCAACCTTCAACTCGGGGTACGAGTCGTAGATCTGCTTCAGCTCTCTCGACCAGTTGTCGTATTTGTGAATCTCGTCAACGAAGAACTGTTCGCCATCTTCTTTCACAAACTCGTCGACGGTCTCCACCAGTGTGTGTGACGAAAAGTACAAATGGTCGGCAGCCACGTAGAGCATCCGACGCTCAGCCCTGTGTTCCTCAATATACTGGAGCACCATGGTTGACTTGCCAACGCCTCGCGGACCCACCAGTCCAAACATCCTTGCATCCCAGTTTACCCGGTCGTACATGTAACGATGGAACGCAGAAGCGGTTTGCTTCAGCTGCCCCTCCATAAACTCTGTCAGCGATATATCCATAATCGTCAGAATGATGATTTCGAGTGCAAAGATATAAAAATTGCACTAAAGTAGTGCAGAATTTATTCAAAAATTGCACCATAACAGTGCATTTTTCAAAAAATAAACTTGTAATTTGCAATTTGCGTAATTTGCGTGAGCATTTTTCACGCAAATTTCGTACCTCAGCCTTCAGCCCTCTTACCTCTTACTTCTTCCCTCTCCTCTCCCACTCCGTGGCGGCCATGATGAAGCCGCCGAGCACCTTGCCCTCGGTGAAGAAGTCCACGGAATCCAAGCCCGTGGGCCTCGTGTCCTTGCCCAGAAGATAATAAGCCGCGGAGCCGTCGCGCTGTTTGCCGCCGCTCAGACCGGCCGAACGGCAGCTGCCGAGGAGATGCACTCCGCCCCGTCCGTCGTGCACCATGAAGCGCTCCACAAAGCCGCGATAGGCCCGGGATGCCGTCGGCAGAAATTCCTCGCCGAGCAGCCCCAGACGCATCGCCTTGAGATAGGCCGCCGTGAAGATGGCGGTGCAGGAGGACTCCAGATAGTTGCGCACGGGAGCGTCGGTCCAACGGTCGTCGCTGCGGTAGTCGCGCGCCACCAAAGTGCTGTCGTGGGCCAAGAGCTGATACCAGCAGCCCGAAGCGCTGTCCTGACGGGCGGCAATGCCGGAGGCCAGCTGTCCGAGGAAGCCGTGGAGCGTGCGGAAATCAGCGGAATCGCCGCGACCGGCCAGACGCAGCTGCTCCAACACATCGACCAGCGCCATGAAATACCAGGCCTCGGCCCGGCCCCAGAACTCGGCCGAATGGAGCACCTCGGCGCCCGGACGGGAAGAGACGCCCTGCCAGCAGGCGGCAAAGGGATCGGACGGATTGGCCACGAAGGCGTGGTAGAGCAGGCGCTCGCGCTCGTCCCAAAGGTAGCGCCACGAGATGGTGAACTGGCGCACAACGAGGGCCCAATCGTCCGATGAAATCGGGCGATATTGAGGGTCTTCGTTGATCATCTGAGCCAGAAGAGCGGGGCCCATATACTGGCCGTCGCACCACATCTGGTTGGTGTAGCGCCGCTTGTGCCACCAGCCGCCGGCGGCGTCGGGAAGCACGGAAGAAGGAATGGCATAGAGGCTGTCGGCCAGACGGAAAGCCCGAAGCGTTTCCCTGAAGCGCCGCTGCGACGCGGCCTCCACGGAGTCGGCCCTGCAGAGCGGGCTGTCGGCAAAGCAACCCTCACGGGCCAGACGCTGCAGCGGGCAATAGAGCTTCACTGCATTGAGGTCGTCGAACGACTCGCCGAGAAGGCCGGCACTGGAAATGGAACACGTGAGGGCGTATTCGGCCACGGCATAGTACCAGGGCGCCACGGCGCGGGCGTCACGAGCGCGAAAACAGTCCACCGCCTCGAGCAGGGCTTTGGCCACCAGGCCGGGCACATAGTCGAGCGTGCCCTTCCTTCGGGAAGAGGGCGAGAGCATGCGGCCGTCGGCATCGAAAAGGGCGAAGCCCGAAGGCTGCGTATTGGCCTTGAAATCACCGAGACGCGAGGCGACGACCCACTCCAGATAGTTGCACGAAGGCTCGAAGCGACAGGGAAAGCCGGCGGGAGGCGGCGCTATGGGATCGGGAGACAGTTCGTTGCTCCGGGGGCCCAGGCCGCCGTAGAAGTTGGCGCAGCGCACGCTGTAGCGCGCCCCCGAAGGACTGTCGGCGGGAATGCGGTAGCGCGGCGCCGTGGTGAAGGCCGACACGCGTCCGTCAAGACAGACGGCGTAGAGGCCGGCCTCGGGGACGTCGTCCCACACCAGGGAAGCTCCCTCCAGACGCACTTCGGGCGGCATTACGGGAGCGCCCGCCTCATCGGGACGCCAGGAGGGGAAGACGCGGCGCAAGTCGCAGGCCGCAGCCTCATCGGCGGAGAGCACGGGGCCATGGGCCGCGGTGACGGCTTCGCCATCGCGGTTGCGGTAGCGGGTGCGGCGCAGCCTGAGGGGCACCGGACGCAGGAGGCTGTCCGTGGTGGCGTATTCGGCAAAGAGGCGCGGCAGCGTGCCGTGCATCTCGGCCCAGCCGCCGGAGTCGGGCGGCAGGAGCGTGCGGGTGTGGAGGAATACGGCGCGGGGCGACTTCTGCCAGGGACGTCCCCACTTCCAGCGGCCCGCCTGAAGGGCGTCGCCATCGACGGTGCAGCGGTGGAACACGTAGCCGAAGTCCAGGCTGTCCTCCGTGGCGGGAGCGCAGATGACATTGCCCGTCCTGCCGCGCGGACGCAGAATGAGACGGCATCGGTCGAAGAACACCGTGCCGCCGCCGCAGATGAAATCCACTGTGCCGTGGATGTTGCAGTCGGAGAGATAGGTGGTGCCGCCGCTGTTGGTGACATAAGTGTCCTGATTGCTCAGGAGGGTGACGCGCCGGAGCATGTTGCCCCGACACTGCTGCTCGCGAAGCGCCACGGCGCGCACGGCAAAAGCGCCGGGATCACTGCGGTAGTTAGACCAGAGCGTGAGGTCCTGAAGATAGGTGCTGTCGGCTCCCCGGGCAAAAAGCGTGGCGGTGACGGAGATGCCCTCGTAAAGCGGGCGCGACTCGACGACACTGGTCTCGGGATCCTCGCCGCAGATGCTGGTGTTGGGCGCCGTGAGCAGCGTCATCGGCGAGGGCACAGTCAGTTCCTCCCCGCCGTCCTTCACCCGGAGGGGCGTGCCGTCGCCCTCGCTCAAATGGCGGCCCGCCATGATGAAGATGCGGAAGCGGCGCCGCTTGTCGGGACGGGCGTTGGCGGCATGCACCGCCTCCGTGAAGCTGCCATCGGCGGGCACGATGAAGTCATAGAGAAAACGTGAAGGGACAACATCCAATGCTGTCCCATTCACGGTAAACAGGCTCGCAAGGAGCGCTATAAGAAAACGCTGTCGCACGTCAGTCGTCGATGCGAACGAAGGTTAAACATAAAACTCAGTGCAAAAATACATTTTTTCGGGGAAACGGAAAAGAAAACGGCGGGAAAAACATAAAATCCGCGGAAAAAGTCGCCGTTTTGCGCTTTTATTCGTATCTTTGTCACGAATATACATATATATAAGGTGTCATCCGACCCCAAAAACACACACAACGCTATGAAAAAGACCGTTTTGCTCTTCGTGAGTCTCTGCGCCCTCTGCGCAACGCTCGGCGCACAGATCGACGTGACCAGCCAGTATCTCCAGAACGCCTCCTTCGAGCAGCCTCTGGCCTCCAGCCTCCCCGTTGACGGAACCCGCGGCGCAGGCAACGTGGGCACGGGCCTGACGGGATGGACCGTGACGGGCGTCTACGGCGTGAGCGACATTATGACCGCCGCTGCTACTGCCACCGACGACAATCTGGGCACTCCGGGCGCCGCTGCCGACGGCACGCAGATGTACTACATCCGCAATTCTTGGACGAACGGCAGCGCCTCGGTGAAGCAGACGGTGACGCTGCCGGCCGCCAAATATCGCTTCACAGTGGACAGCAAGAGCGCCACAAAAGGCACCTCCAGCAGCGGCAAACTCGTGGCCGGAAGCGAGAACACCGTCATCACGATGAACTCGGGCAGCATCCCCGCACAGTGGACCACCCTCAGCGTGGAATTCACGCTGACGGAAGAGACAAATGTCTCCCTGGGCTTTGAACTCACCTGGGTTCACAGCGCCGGCGCCAGCTTCCTGCTGGACAACGTGCGCCTCTTCGACATCACCGGCGAGACACCCGACCCCGACCCCACGGAGAGCGATGTGGATTCGCCCACGGAGGGCAAGATCGACGACGCCTTCGTGCCCGAAGACGAGATGATGAACGACCTGCTGAAGATGCTGGCAGGGTTCACCCCCTACATGAAGAACTACTGGTTCCAGTGCGCCGCGCCCAACAGCAAGGGCGAGAGCTGCGGCTTCTTCTACAACACGGAAAACGGTACCAGCCCCTCGTGCCCCAACGGCGAGAAGGGCGTGCGTCCGAACGCCGACCTCTCGATGATCGCCGCCTTCCTGGTGAAATACGCCAAGCCCGCAGGCATCAGCCTGCCCTCGGGCATCACGTACGACCTGTTGGAGGAATACGCCATGAAGAGTCTGGTCTATGCCTACTCCACCCACAAGGCCAACAAGCTGAAGGTGTGCTCGGGAAACAACTATTGGGGCTCCACCTCCACCAGCGATGCCGTGTGGGAGAGCAGCCTCTGGGCCATGTCGGTGGCTTATTCCGCCTTCTTCCAGTGGGACAAGCTCACGCAGGACCAGAAGGGCTACATATACGCTCTGCTGAAGGCCGAATGCAACTATGAGCTCTATCGCAGCGTGCCCACGGGCTACGCCGGTGACACGAAGGCTGAGGAAAACGGCTGGGAAGCCGACGTGCTGGCCGCCGCGCTGGGTCTGTTCCCCGACGACCCGTTGGCCGAACAGTGGTTTGAGCGTATGCGCCTCTTCGCCGTCAACAGCTACTCCCACGGCGACGACGCCGCCCACACGGACGAAGTCGATCTGTGGTACGACCACACCACATGGGCCAATCTCTACAAGGGCAACAACCTCTACAGCGACTGGACGTTGCAGAACCACAACCTCTTCCACACCTCCTACCAGAACGTCGTGATGCAGGAACTGGGCGAAGCCGCTCTGGCGCTGAAGCTGTTCCAGGGCGCCAACCAGCAGTGGCACTCCGCCGCCCTGCAGCACAACAATCAGGAAGTGATGGACAACGTGCTCAACTGGCTGGCTCTGGCCGACGGCGAACTGGCCATGCCTAACGGCAACGACTGGAGCCTGTTCCTCTACGACCAAATCACCTCCTACTCCACCCAGGCCTGCTTCCAGCGCGACGCCAACGCCCTCCTGCTGGAGAATCTGGCCTACAAGCAGATCAAGGCCCGACAGACGACGACCTCCGACGGCTCGTGGCTGCTGCGTCCCGACGTGGCCGCACGCCGCATGGGCGTGGAGGCGCACCGTGTGATGATGACCTATCTGATGCACCTCATGATGCCCACCACCGGCATGACGCCGCCCACATGGAAGGAATTCCGCGAGGCTCACGCCGAGGCAAAGATATTCCCCTGTCAGAACGTCGTGCGCGGCTACAGCCCCTCGCGCTTCACCTGCTTCTCGTGGAGCACCGGTCTGAAGAGCTACACCGGCTACTTCGCCGCCGACAAGGCCGACAAGAACAAGATTGTGGTGCCCTATCGCGCCAACAACTCGGGCAACATCACCGGATGGTATGAAGTCAGCGGCAAAAGCACCGACGCCACCCCCGTCGTCTCGGGCATCTACCAGCTCGAGGGCAACGCCTGGGTGATGAACGGCGAGCTCTCCGTGAACGGCGGCGCCCTGGACAACCGCTTCGCCCTCTACTCCACGCCCGGCAACGCCTTCATCTATCTGGACTACGTGACCGCCAACAGCGCCTGCACCGTCACCGCCGAGAAGGGCGGTCTGCTGGCCATCTCCACCGACGAACTGACCAAACTCAAGCGCACCCTCTACTACGAAGACGGCGGCGAAATCACCTGGAAGCAGCGCGACGGCAGCCAGCAGCTGACCTTCAGTTCCGACTGGGTGAACATCGACAACGAGCTGGCCGTCATCGGCCACAACGGCAAGAAGATGGCCTTCGCCGACAGAGGCGCCAACAATAGCATCTACACCTCGAAGCTCTACCCCATGTACAGCAACAGTCCGCGCAACGTCACGGCCGGCAGCGTGGTGGATGCACGCAACCTGGTGTACTACAGCAACATCAACGCCGAAGACACCAAGGCCACAGCCCAGCAGCAGGAACTGCTGCGCCCGCTGCTGCCCGAAGGCTGGAACGGCATCATCACCCCCGATCCCGAAGGCATCTACTATGTGCTCATCTCCAACTTCAAGGGCCAGAAGGAGGCCAACATCACGGGCGTCAGCATCAAGGACTTCGCCGCTCCCGTGTTCAAGGAAGAGACCAGCATCAACGGCAGCAAGGCTTCGGTGAAGCTCTCGCTGGAGCAGAACAACAGCTTCGCACAGCCCCTGCAGATCTTCATCGCCGGCAGCAACGTGAAAGCCGTGCTGACGGAGCCTAGAGTGGCCTACGTGCAGGCCAACGCCGCCACTACCATCACCCTCTGGGGCATGCCCGGCAATCTGACCCGCGTCAAGCGCGAGATGAGCCTCACGCCCGGAGAATGCGTCAAGGTCGAGTTGACCGGCAGCGGCTTCGACGTGACCTACACCTCGTGGCCCAAGGAAGACTACGGCCAGGACACCGACATGACCGAGTGGATCGTGAATCCCCGCTTCGAGGGCAACAGCAAAAGCGGCTGGACGGTGACGAAGGCTGACTATAACGAAGCCACCAACTACAACGAGCAGGAGTTCTGGAACAACAGCTCCTTCTCGTGCAAACAGACGGTGACGGGTCTGCCCAAAGGGCGCTACCGTCTCAGCTGTCAGGGCTACTACCGCGCCGGCAGCAACACGGCTGCGGCTGCGTCCCACGCCGCAGGCACGGAGGCCCTCAACGCCCGCCTCTTCGCCACGCCCGGCACCCGCGACAGGCAGCAGACCCCGCTCCTGAGCGTCTTCGCCGAAGCCGGCACGATGGGGTTTCTCGGCGTGAACACCTCCGAGGGCTACGTGCCCAACAACATGGAGCAGGCTTCGCAGTATTTCTGCGACGGACGCTACGCCGACAACAGCGTGGAGTTTAGCGTCGAGGAGGGCGAGAGCGTGGAGCTCGGCATCGACAAAGCCGCGAAAATCAACGACGACTGGACCATCTTCACGGGCTTCAAACTGGTGCGCATAGGCGACGCCACGAAAGTCAGTAGTGCCCGGACGACCACGAAAAACGCACAGACGAAAGACGGCAAATACATGAAGGGACAGCGACTGGTCATCGTCAAAGGCGGCAGAAGCTACGACGCCGCAGGCCATCTGCTCGACTGAAACCGGAATACATGATCGACCGCGCGACCATAGCGAAAATCAACGAGGCGGCACAAATCTACGATGTCGTCTCGGAATTCGTCAACCTCAAGAAGTCCGGTTCGGGCTGGAAGGGGCTCTGCCCGTTTCACGACGACCGCTCCCCCTCGTTCACCGTGTCGCCCGCACGCAACACCTGCCGCTGCTGGGCCTGCGGCGAAGGCGGCGGCCCCGTGAGCTTCCTCATGAAGCACGAGCAGATCTCCTATCCCGAAGCGCTCAGATGGCTGGCCAAACGCTACGGCATCCCCATCGTGGAGAAGGAACTCACACCCGAAGAACGGGCGCAGGAGACGGAGCGCGACTCGCTCTTCGCCCTCAACGAATGGGCGCTCGACTGGTTTGAGCACCAGATGTACGACACGCCCGACGGACGCGCCGTGGGCCTCTCCTATTTCCGCGGGCGCGGCTTCCGCGATGACGTGGTGAAAACGTTCCGCGCCGGCTTCGCCCCCAAAGAGCGCAGCGCCCTCACCAAGGCGGCCCTCAAGGCGGGCTATCAGGAAGACTTTCTCGTGAAGACGGGCCTCTCCGTCCGACGCGACGACGGCACGATGTACGACCGCTACGCCGGACGCGTGATCTTCCCCATACGCAGCGTCTCGGGCAAAGTGGTCGGCTTCGGCGGACGCGTGCTCGACGCCGCCACCAAGGGCGTCAGCCAGAAATACGTCAACTCCCCCGAGAGCAGCGTCTACAGCAAGAAGAAGGAACTCTACGGCCTCTTCGAAGCCAAGAAGGCCATCTCGAAGGCGGACCTCGTCTATATGGTGGAGGGCTACACCGACGTGATGTCCATGCACCAGATGGGCGTGGAGAACGTGGTGGCCTCGAGCGGCACCGCCCTCACGCACGAACAGATACGACTGGTGAAGCGCTTCACAACGAACATCGCGGTGCTCTTCGACGGCGATGCCGCCGGCATCAAGGCCTCGCAGCGCGGCATCGACATGCTGCTGGCCGACGGCATGAACGTGCGTCTCTTGATGCTCCCCGATGGCCAAGACCCCGATGAATTCGCCAAAAAGTGCACTCAGGAGCAATATCAGGACTATCTTGCGACGCACCAGGTGGACTTCATCGAATACAAGACCAAGCTATTGCTTGAAGAGGCCCAGGGCGACCCCATCAAGCTCTCGCAGCTGGCGGGCAACATCATCCAGAGCATCGCCGCCGTGCCCAACGACATCACCCGTTCGCTCTATGTCCGGCAGGCGGCGCAGAAGCTGGGCATTCAGGAGAAGCTCATCAGCGACGGCGTCGTGCGGCAGATACGCCGCAATCAGGAGACCGCCCATCG
Source organism: uncultured Bacteroidales bacterium (assembly GCA_902784475.1). Lineage (GTDB taxonomy): Bacteria > Bacteroidota > Bacteroidia > Bacteroidales > Bacteroidaceae > Physcousia. The sequence continues at coordinate 35,797 of CACZUX010000022.1, forward strand.
CAGCCCCGGCCTGCAGGACGCCAGCACTCCGGAAGCCGCGCCGCAAACGGCCCCGACCGTCGCGCCCGAGACACAGGCGCCCCCGAAACCGGCGCCCTCGGCTCCGACGAAAGCACTGCCCCAAGAGACCGCCGTCGCCGCACTCATCGTGAAATACGGCGGAAGGGTCTGCGGCCAGATGGAAAACCCCGACGGCAGCGTGCGCGACATGACCGTAGCCGAATTCATTGACGAAAACCTCCGTGCGGACGACATCAGCCTGAAGACGCCCGCCTACAACATCATACTGCAGGAAACACTGAACGGCATCCGCGAAATCCCCAACTTCAACGCCGAGCAGTATTTCATCAACCACGCCGATCCCGCCATCGCCGATCTGGCCTTCCGCCTGTCGCAGGATGCGGAACCGCTCTCGAAGCTCTACGGCGAACAGTCGGCAGAACCCACGGAGCAGGCGCTCTGCGAACGCACCACACAGGTGCTGGCCACGCTGAAGATGGCCATCGTGACGGGCGAACTGACCGCCCTCACCCGCCAGATGGGCAACAACCGTCTCAGCCCCGAAGAAAACCGTCAGTTGCTGATGCAATTCAAGCAGTTGCAGGAGATCAAAAAGCAGCTGTCGCAGATCTGCGGCGTGCGGGTTATCGGTTGATATATATCAAAAAACCTTAAAAAAAGGCACATTTTGCCCGTTTTTGGGCTTAATGTCGATTTTTTGTCGTACCTTTGCCCGCGAATTTGTTTTATCTTTGAATAAAAATCCAATGGAAAGGACACTCGTTTTGCTTAAACCAAGCACCATTCAGCGCCAGCTCTGTGGCGAAATCATCAGCCGTTTCGAAAAGAAGGGGCTGCGCATCGCCGGCATGAAAATGATGCAGTTGGACGACAAAATCCTGGAGGCCCACTACGCTCATCTCGTGGGTAAGCCCTTCTTCCCTGCCCTGAAAGCCAGCATGATGAAGACCCCCGTCGTGGCCATGTGCCTCGAAGGCGTGGACGCCATCGCCGTTGTGCGCTTCATCACGGGTTATACCAACGGACGTAAGGCCGATCCCGGCACCATCCGCGGTGACTACTGTATGTCAAACCAACAGAATATCGTTCATGCCTCAGACTCTCCCGAGGCAGCAGAGGCCGAATTGGCCAGATTCTTCAAGCCCGAAGAAATCTACGAACTGGGCGATCTCAACCTGGACCGCCTCTATGCTGTGGACGAAAACTAAGACGGAGAGAAATCTAAACACCACCGAATGAGAACATTAATTCTGACATTCATCTGCACGGCCTTCTCGATGGCCACGCCCGCTCAGGACAAACTGGCGGCTCTGGCTCCCGTAGATTGGCACGCGCAACACATCGATTCTGTCTCCATCGCCCGGGTGATGGAGCGCGAGAATCTGCAAAATCCGGCCTTCTCCCTGTACCAGAGCTGGAACAACACCTACACCACGAAGTACGGTGTGGAGATCCCCAATGAGTATGTTATCGACCTGCGCGGCTTCCACATGCCTTGCGAAAGCCGCACGGTCACTTCGTCTTACGGCTTCCGCCGCACCTTCAACCGCAACCACTATGGCACCGACATCAAGGTCTATGTGGGCGACACCATTTATGCGGCGTTCGCAGGCAAGGTGCGCATTGTGGCGTACGAAGGCAGGGGCTATGGCAAGTACGTCGTGATCCGCCACCCCAACGGCCTGGAGACCCTCTACGGTCACATGTCGAAGCAGCTGGTGAGCGAAGACCAGGTGGTCAAAGCCGGACAGCCTATCGGCCTGGGCGGCAACACGGGACGCTCCACGGGCAGCCATCTCCACTTCGAGACGCGCTTCCTGGGCCAGTTCATCAACCCCGAGTTGCTCTTCGACTTTGAGCATCAGGACGTTCTGGGCGACTGCTACATCTTCCGCAGCAGAGGTCGCGGCCAGCTTTTGGCCAAGGCCGACTATATCCTGGGCAAGGAGTACAGCATGACGGAAGAAGAAAGCCGTATGGCCTCCGAGCAGGCTCAGAAGCAGGCCGAAAGCCGCAGCTTCCAGGAGCAGCGCAAGGAGTCGATCCGCCAGGGCGGCATCTACAAGGTCAAGAGCGGCGACACGCTTGGCAAGATCGCCCGCAAGTTCGGCACCACTGTGGCCCAGCTCTGCCGCACCAACAAGATTTCCGCCAAGACGCCTTTGCGCGCAGGCCAGATCCTCAGGTACTGATGACCACCAAGCAACAGTTTGAGAGCATCCTCGCCGAGTGCCGCAGTCTCTTCGAGAAGAAGTTGCACGACTACGGTCCGGCGTGGCGCATCCTGCGTCCCAGCTCTCTCACCGACCAGATTTTCATCAAGGCCGGCCGCATCCGCTCCATCGAGACCAAGAAGGAAGCGCTTGTGGACGAAGGCATTCGCCCGGAGTTTATCGGCATCGTCAACTACGCCCTCATCGGCCTCATCCAGCTGGACCTGGGGCCCGAGATGCCCAATTCATCCGCCTCGGCCTCCACGATGACCAACGAAGAGGCCCTGGCGGCCTACGACAAGTGGGCCCAGAAGACACTCGAGCTCATGCTGCGCAAGAACCACGACTACGACGAGGCGTGGCGCTCCATGAGAGTGTCGTCGTACACGGACCTCATCCTGATGAAGATCTTCAGAACGAAACAGATAGAGTCCCTAGCGGGGGACACTTTGGTGTCGGAAGGTATCGACGCCAACTATATGGACATGATGAACTATGCCGTATTCGGCCTGATCAAGCTCACCTATGGTGAGGACGCCTCTTGTTAATCTCTGCCGGCTCGTGCTGGCAACGGTCTTCATCCTTTCGGGGCTCGTGAAGATCATCGACCCGAGAGGGTTCTCCTACAAGATTGACGAATACGCCGGCGCCGCGGGCATCACGGACTTCCCTCTGGCCCACACCTCGCTGTTTATCGCCGGAGCTATGGCGATGCTCGAGTTCTCCGTCGGCATCTATTTCTTCTTCGGCATACGCCGCCGCACGACATCGGTCGTCGCGCTGCTCATGATGACGGTCTTCACGGCCCTCACCTTCTGGTCATGGCGCTGGCACACCGTGAGCGACTGCGGCTGCTTCGGAGACGTGATTCACCTCACCCCGGCCGAGACGTTTTTCAAGAACGTCGTCCTCCTGCTGCTCTGCCTGCCTCTTGTGAGACACCCCAGAGCTCAGGTGCGCTTCATCAGCGAGAAGAGCCAGTGGACCATCGGTCTCTACGTGTGGATCTACGGTGCCGCCCTGTGTGCCTACAACGTGTACATGCTGCCCGTGATGGACTTTCGTCCCTACCACATCGGCGCCGATCTCCTGCGCGCCATGCAACCTGCGGACGCGAGCGACGTGCGCTACACGCACACCTTCATTATGGAGAAGGACGGCGAGCGCAGGGAGTTTTCGCTTGAGGACTACCCCGACTCCACTTGGACTTTCGTCGATCGCCGCACCCGGATTGAAGGCAGCGCGAAGGCGCTTCCGCCCATTCACGACCTCTCGATCGTCTCACCCGCTACGGGCATCGACACTACGGAGGCGCTGCTCTCGGGCGAAGGTTGGAAGTTTCTCATCGTGGCGCCCGATCTCCGCGAAGCCGACGACGGCGTGATGGAGCGTCTGGCCGAGCTCACGGACTACTGCAGCCACTACGGCTATCCGCTCTACTGCCTCACGGCAAGCAACGAGGAGGACATCCGCTACTGGCAGGACATCACGGGGGCCGAATATCCCTACCTCTTGGCCGACCGCACGCCGCTGCGCACGATGGTGCGCTCGAATCCCGGCCTCGTGGTGCTCAAGGGCAGCACGGTGAAAGCCAAGTTCCCGGCCATCGGCCTGCCTTCGGAAACGGAGCTTACGGACCGGGCCGACCGTCTGGCGCTGCTGAACCCCGACCTGGAGACGCATCTGAGGATGTTGCTGCGCCTGTTGCTGTGGTTTGTGGGACCTCTGTTCATCCTTACTCTGTTGGACAACTTATATCGATTAATTATACATATTAAAAACAAAAAACGCATTATGAGAAAGCACATTGTAGCAGGCAACTGGAAAATGAACAAGAACCTGCAGGAGGGTGTTGCCCTCGCCAAGGAACTCAAGGAGATTCTCGCCGCTGAGAAGCCCAACTGCGACGTCATCATCGGCACGCCCTTCATCCACCTGGCCACTGTGGCCGATCTGCTGAAGGACAGCTGCATCGCCGTCAGCGCCGAAAACTGCGCCGACAAGGAGAGCGGAGCCTACACCGGTGAGGTGAGCGCCGCCATGGTCAAGAGCACCGGCGCCGAATACGTCATCCTGGGCCACAGCGAGCGTCGCGAGTACTACCACGAGACGCCCGCCATCCTCAAGGAGAAGGTGGATCTGGCTCTGGCCAACGGTCTGAAGGTGATCTTCTGCATCGGCGAGAGCCTGGCAGAGCGCGAGGCCAACAAGCAGGAGGCTGTCTGCAAGGCAGAGCTCCAGGGCAGCGTGTTCCACCTGAGCGCCGAGCAGTGGAAGAACATCGTCATCGCCTACGAGCCCATCTGGGCCATCGGCACCGGCAAGACCGCTACCGCCGAGCAGGCTGAAGAGATTCACGCCTTCATCCGCAAGTGCGTGGCCGAGGTTTACGGCGAGGCTGCAGCACAGGAGACTTCCATCCTCTACGGCGGCAGCTGCAAGGCCAGCAACGCTCCCGAGCTCTTCGGCAAGGAGGACATCGACGGCGGCCTCATCGGCGGCGCTTCCCTCAAGGCTCCCGACTTCAAGGGTATCATTGATGCTTGGAAGTAAGATTTTTGCACTGACGCTTCTTTGGGCTGCAGCCTTCACGGCTGCGGCCCAGAGCGGCGACAGCGTTCCGGCCAAGCGGAAGACCCACCGCGACTGGCCCGTGTGGGTGATTCCCGCCGACAGCAGCAAGCCTGCGACGGCGGAGGACACCGTCTATGTCCGGAAAGTGTTGGGCAAGGACAGCATCGTCGTGCGCAAAGCGGTGCGCGACAGCATCTTGCGCCAGAACCAGAGCCGCGACACGGCGTGCGTACACACGCCCGTAGCTCCGGTCGATTCCTCTCTGCTCACCAAGGTGCGCATCAACGGCTTCCGCGTGCAGCTCTATTCGGGCGGCAATTCCCGCATGGACAAGATGCGCGCCCAAAGCATGGCCCAGACGGCCAAAGGGATGTTCTCGCAGTCGTCGGTCTATACACAGTTCATCAGCCCCCACTGGGTGTGCCGCATGGGCGACTTCAAGACGCACGAGGCTGCCGTCTCCGCGCTGCGTGAGGTGCGCGCCACAGGCTGTTTCCCCGAAGCCGTTGTCGTGCGCTGCAAGGTGAACGCCTGGCAATGATTCCCTCTTAACGCCCTCCAGCCCATGAGCCAACTCGATAAGACCTACGACCCCGCACTCAACCATCAGCCGCTGACGCCCCAGCAGGAGGCCATCAGCGAGCATGTGCGCGCCATTCTCGACCTTCTGGGCGAAGACATTTCGCGCGAGGGTCTCCTGAAGACGCCGCGCCGTGTAGCCCGTGCGATGACGGAGCTCACGAGGGGCTATCATGAGGACCCGATTGCCATCCTCAATTCGGCCAAGTTCCAGGAGGACTACCGCCAGATGGTCATCGTCAAGGACATCAACTTCTACTCCCTCTGCGAGCACCACATGCTGCCCTTCTACGGTCAGGTGCATGTGGCCTACATTCCCAACGGCGAGGTGACGGGTCTTTCGAAGATCGGGCGTCTGGTGGACTGCTTTGCCCATCGCCTTCAGATTCAGGAGCGCATGACCAAGCAGATCCGCGAAGCCATCCAGGAGGCGTTGCATCCTCTGGGTGTGATGGTGGTCATCGAGGCGCAGCACATGTGCATGCAGATGCGCGGCGTGGAGAAGCAGGGCAGCATCACCACAACAAGTGATTTCTCGGGCGCTTTCAACCAGGCCAAGACGCGCGAAGAGTTTCTCAGCCTCATTCATTCTTAGGTTTTTATACTTTAATGTAGGTATCTTCTTCATTCTGACGCATTAAAGTGTTGCATATTCTAAAATAATGTTGTACCTTTGCAGCCGGTTTGAAACATTTTATTATTTCAATCTATGAAACAGACTCTTTTTTTCGCAGTTACTTTGTTTTTGGCTGCAAGTACAATGTTGACACTCACCGCCTGCGGTGACGACGATCCCGTTGATGACGTAACACCCGTTACGCCCGTTACGCCTGATACACCCGATCCCGACGAAGGAGAACTCATCCATGAGTTCGCCGGCTGGCTCAATGTCTCCTGCAGACATTTCTCGGACTCTTACTACGGCGAGGGCGCTGTGGTGCGTGTCTATAGGAAAGAGGACGGCACCTTCACCTGCCAGTTCCACGACAAGACGTGGGGCGACGGCCGCTTCGACATCACCATGGAGCGCGGACAGATCAGCGGCACGGGCACTCTTGAGATGCCTGGCCAGCACGGCCGCGAGGCTCAGAGCTACGAGGCCACGTTGTCCGGTCCGATGACCAAGATCACCATCTCCGTGCCTTCCGTCATGGGCGGTACCGAGATCACCTGGAACCTCGGCACAAAAATCGTCGGCACCTGGACCGGCACCAACAACGTCAATGTCGGCGGCGAATACAACTATTCTGCCGAGAGTGTTGCACAGACCGTGACCGTCAACGCCGACGGCAGCGTCAACCTCACCGTCTCCTCCTACAGCCTCTCCGGCACCGTGATGGGCGACCTCACGCTGGGTCAATACACCATCAGCAACATTCCTTTCAACCAGCAGAAGAACGGCTACTATAAGGAGTATGCCGACGGCCAACTCAAGATTCACTTCAAGGCTGTGAAGAACGGCGAGACCGCGTACGACAGCGATTTCCTCTTCACCAACCAAGAAGGCTCGCCTACCGCCATCCTCATCAAGCCTTCGGAGACGGGCGTCACCGTCAAGAACGACTTCTGCCTGGGCAGAATGCCCTTCCCCATCACTGCGGTGATGGACGGTACCAAATAACACAGTCTCAGAGGCTTGCGCACATTCCTGTTCCATATCCTCTGCTTCTTACTACTCCCTCTGCCGATGCTTCTGGCATCGTGCGAGGGAGCTTTCGGTTGGATGTACGACGAACCGGCGCCCGAGGCCGAACCCGACGTGCCGGCGCCTGTGGTGAATCCCGACGAGAGCCTCACCGCCACACTCTATGTCGAGGCCAACGCCTGGGGCGAGTGGCACTATATCGACCTCCCCGCCGTCGTCGCCCTGCTGCGTAAGGACCCCAAAGCCGACATCAACGCGCTGTGGACGATGCGCCCCATCCCCATGGAGGCGACGGGCCCGACGGAGACGGAGACGGGCCATCACCGCCCGGGCCAGTACCTTTACTGGTTCGACACCAACTACGGCCTGCCCATCCGGGGCAGCGAGTTCCGCTCCTTCACCCCGACGGCCGCTCAGGACGATCCGGACGCGTGGTCGTTTGCCGTGCACCGCAGCGAGGTGCGCACCAACGGCGGCGGCGTCTGGGCCTCGACGCTCACGGATATCGACCGCGCCGCCGAGGCGGACTATCGCCATGCGAATTATACCCCCGACGAGTGGAGCGAGAACGAGGTGTGGAGCGACTCCCGCACGATGATCTCCCAGCTGGTGCCCTCGCAGGGCATCGCCATCAACCGCGTCCTGGGCTCCTGGCTCCGCATGACGCTCATGCCCGACTACGAGCGCGACGGCCATGTCTTCTTCCTGCACCTCAAGGACGGCACCTTTGCCGCCCTGCAGCTCACCGACCACCTCAGCCCTTCGGGCACACGCTGCTGTCTCACCATCCGAATGCGCTATCCCCTGCCATGATGCGCCGCCTCACCATAGTGCTGCTTGCAGCCCTTGTGTGCGGGGTTACGCGCGCGGGCGATGCCGAACCTCTGGAGGACGCCTTCGAGGGCGGCGACATCACCACGCTCAACTCCATCGTGGTGACGGGCACGCGCACGCCCCGTCTGCTTAAGGAGACCCCCGTGCAGACGCGCGTCATCTCGCGCGAGGAGATTCTCAAGGCCGACGCCACCAACATTCAGGACCTCCTGCAGACGGAGCTGCCCGGCGTGGAGTTCACCTACGCCATGAACCAGCAGGTCACGATGAACCTCTCCGGCTTCTCGGGCCTGGGCATCCTCTTCCTGGTGGACGGCGAACCTCTGGCGGGCGAGACGCTGGACAACATCGACTTCACGCGCCTCTCGATGAACGATGTGGAACGTGTGGAGATCGTTCAGGGCGCCACTTCGGCGCTTTACGGCAGCAGCGCCGCCGGCGGCGTCATCAACATCATCACGCGTCAGGACACCGTGCCCTGGACGCTCCACGCCGACGGCCGCTACGCCCACCACAACCAGCAGCGCTACAATCTGCGCCAGAGCCTGCGTCAGGGTATCTACGCCCACACGCTCACCTTCTCGCGCACCTCTTCCGACGGCTACGACGTCCCCAATGCCGACGGCGCCGATGCACGCACCTTCTCCCACGTCTTCGGCGACGACACCTGGCAGGCGGGCTACCGCATGCAGCTCGACCCGACGGAGCGGCTGCGTCTCGGAGGCCGCCTGGGCTTCTTCCGCCGCACGGTGGACCGCGCAGCGGATATGCCGGAGCGCTACTACGACTACACGGCGGGCCTGCGCGGCGAGTGGACCGTCAGCGAGCGCGACCGCCTGGAGGCCTCCTGGTCCTTCGACCAGTAC
>CACZUX010000023.1 GCA_902784475.1 uncultured Bacteroidales bacterium
GGCGGAGAAGGCGCTGGCGGTGGCGGCAATTCTGGCGGTGGTGGTTCTGCCGGAGGTGGTGGGGGTGCTGGCAGCGGTGATTCTGCCGGAAGCGGTGGCGGCAATTCTGGCGGTGGGGGGTCTGCCGGAGGTGGTGGGGGTGCTGGCAGTGGTGGTTCCACAGGAGGCGGTGGTAGCTCTGCTAGTGGAGGAACACAAGGAAATATAATCACCATTACAGGTAAAACGACAGGAATATCACCTTACACATATAACAAATTAAAAAATCTTTCAGGTTATTCTGGAGAAATACATATAACGTCAGTTGCACGGACGCCAGAAGAACAGGCACGTGCAATGTTAAATAACATCAAAAGGACCGGCGTTCAAAAACAACTAAAAATATATGCCTTACCTGGTGAAAAAGTAATCGGAGTTTACAATGAGAATCTTTGTGACTCTGAAAATATTCGAAACATGATAGCAAAAATATACGAGGTCGGTCCATCAAAAGTGTCAAAACACTGTGCAGACCCAAGCGTACTGAATGTTCTTGATGTATCCAGGAAACGTCTCTCCAATGTAGATGCCTTTATAAAAGCATTGAGAACACTCAAATTTTACGTTATTGATGAACCCTCTAACAACTGTGTGCATATTGAGATCCCACAATGATGATATAGCGAACCCTTCTACAAAGATGACCCCATCAAAAGAAAGAAAATTGATTTGCGTGATTACTGCATTGTCTGTCGCGCTCTCATTATGTGTAGATACGAGGGCACAATCTTCTGCGCAGAATCTTCAGGAATGCATCGGTATAGACAGTATATGCTACTATTATTATGATGATCCGTGGGATGACAAGAGACATGATGATGACAACATCATAGAATTGAAATTTAAAAACGGAGATGTCTGCGATGGTTATTTCTGGGGTACCAGCGACGAATTTGTTACAGCAAGAGAAGGATATTATGCGGGGCATTTTGTGTTGAGGATGCAGCAGGTCAATGTACAGGGAGGCTCCCTTTGCTTTGTGCTTGATTCCAGAGGAATGCAATACCTCAGCGCACCGGTGGATGTGGCATTTCACTCGGCTGACGAGGCATTGGCTCATGGAGCTTATCTCTGGATGCAGGAGTCGGAATACTTTCAGGACAGCATCCCCTACAAGGCAGAGTTTGTCGATGACATTCTGATATTAACAAACTTGAGTCAACGCTCCTGTTCCCCCCAAAAACGCAATTTCGTAAGAATGAGTCTGGAGGATATTCAGATGATTAACCGTAAAGTGCTTTGGGAGGAAGAGAATAGTGTGTTGCTTTATGAGCGCGATTCTTTAATCCACAGATACGACAGGAACAATTTCTAAGCAGTGCCGGGAAAACGTCATCTGCCATTGTGTCTGGCATCGCCCTATATTACATTAAGGCGGGGTCTGCTAATGGCCGTTTAATCATTTATCTGATTTCCATCCTTAACATAGCGCATCATCCAATCCTTGGCAGTGGCATCGGAATTTTTTTCATCAATATGCAGATGGAATGGCACAATTCAGTATGAGGCATCCCGGTTTTAATTATCAGAGCGCAGATGTGCTGGCCGTTTTCAGAAGCGGACGTAGAGCTGCGTCCAGAACTGGTGGTAGTCCGTAACGGCTTCGGTGAGATCGTGGTGGTAGTTGTACTGCAGCTGTAGCATGAGGTTCTTGTGGGGCTGTAGCATGAGGGCCGCGCTGTAGATGGAGTGCTCGGTGTCCCAGCTGGCATCGTCGCGATAGACGTCCCACTTGAGGCTGCCCTTGATCCAGCGCCACAGGGGCGCGCCGACCATGATGTACCAGGCGTCGGCCTTGTTGCCGGCGGCGGTGTTGATGAAATAAGCGCCGTCAGCGCCCTGGCTGAACTTGTAGCCGTAGCTTTGGGCATACTCGGCGCGGAAGGAGACGCGGCCCCAGAAGTCGCCGGCCTGATAGTTCGTGCCCTCGTACCCGACACTGGCGGCCCAGCGGTGGCGGTCGACGCTGCCTACGTTCTTCATCACGTAGTTGCCCCACCAGCCGAAGACGGCCAGGCGGAGATTCTTGACGGGAGAATATTGCAGCGTGCCGATCCAGTCCTTCTTGCCGTCAAGGTCCTTCTGGTTGATGCCCTGGCCGTTGTAGACGCCAAACTGGTAGCGGAACCGGTAGTGACCGTCGCGCTTCGACTTAAAGAGGTCGCCCGCCACCTGCGCGCCCAGATCGCGTCCGCCCATGGAGGACTCGCCCACACGGTCGCCGAAGCCGGCAAACTTCTTTGAAAGGTGGGAATAGTCGCCGGAGCAGATGTCCCAGGGGTTCATGGGATTCTCAAGGGTGAAGCAGCGCTTGAATTCACCGACTTTCACCGTGACGAACTTGTAGCGCGCCCACTCCAGATAAGCGTCCAGCACGCGGGGCGAACCGGCGAAGTCCACCTGCACGCGGTAGTTGAAGTCGCGCAAGATGCTGCCGTCCACATAGACGCGGGCAAAGCGCAGGCCGAAGCCCTCATTGCGGTCGTCGTCGGCGCTGTCGTATTTGTAGGAACCGACGATGTAACCGCCGAATTTGGGCACCGTGACCCATTCGGCGCGCTTCCAGCGCGGCGCCACGCTGTCGTTGTTGTCCTTGTGGCCGCTGACGGCCTTGGTGACGGCGTCCTGAAGGCTCCAGGCGTCACCCTGGATAAACGCTTCGTCTTCAGCAAAAGCCGAGAGCGAACAAGAGAGAAAAAGAAGTGTGAAGAAATGTTTCATAAGAGGCTTGTTTTGTTGCAAAAATACTAAAAATTCCCATCATAAAGCAGTCTGCGGCGGGAGATTTTATGGTTTTTGCAAAAAAATGTATAACTTTGTCCGCGCAATACGTTAATAAAAAACAGTATGAAAACACTTTCCCCCGCAGAAATCGGGCAATTGGAGCGACAGGGATGTCGCGCCCGTGACTGGAATACCGTACGCATTGACGAAAAGACCGACCTCGGCGCCATCTGGGATGTGCGCTTTGCCGGCAGCATCGACATCGGTAGCGGAGTGCGCCTTGAGAACAGCCGCCTGGAGCAGACGGGCACGTCAAGTTACGGCGTCGGCACACGTGTGAGCGTGCTCAACGAGGCCGGGGGCAAAGACATCCTGCTCAGCGAGACGCTGTCGGCCCAAGAGGCTTGGATAGAAGCCGTGTACAGCGAACGCGAGCGTCTCGTCGGCGTGCTGCACGGCGTCGTGGAGAAGACGGCGGAGCTGCTCAAGGGCCAGCCCATGAAAATAGGCAGCGGCGCCGTCATCATCGACTGCGGTTTGCTGCGCGACGTGAATGTGGGCGAAGGCGCCCGTCTGGAGGGTGTGACCCTGATGGAAGACGCCACCGTGAGGAGCAGCCGTGAAGTGCCGACAGAGGTGGGGCGCGGCGTGCAGGCCCGTCATCTCATCATGCAGCGCGGCGCCCGCTTGGAAAGTGCGGCGCTTGTGGAGCGCGTGTATATCGGCGAATCCACGGTAATCGGCCACGGATATTCAGCCTCGGACAGCGTCTTCTTTGCCAATTGTCAGGGCGAGAACGGAGAGGCCTGTGCCGTGTTCGGCGGCCCCTACACCGTGACGCATCACAAGTCCACGCTGCTCATCGGCGGCATGTTCTCATTCTTCAACGCCGGATCGGGCACCAATCAAAGCAACCACATGTATAAGAGCGGCCCGGTGCATTGGGGCGTGTTGGAGCGCGGCAGCAAGACCGCCAGCGGCTCCCACATCCTCTGGCCCGCACGCATCGGCACCTTCTCCATGGTGATGGGCAAGTTGGACAGCCACCCCGACCTTACATCGCTGCCCTTCAGCTACATCATCAACAAGAACGGCGTGACGCATGTCTCTCCCGGTGCCAATTTAGGCACTCTGGGCACGAAGCGCGACACGGAGAAATGGCCCAAGCGCGACAAGCGTCCCGATGACGGCAAGCGCATCGACCTGATTCATTTCCATTGGCTCAACCCGCTGACGGCAGCCGAGATGCGTCGCGGTATGGAGTTGCTGGAGACCTTCCACAAGGTGAATCCCAAGAGTGACACCATCTACGAGGGCTGTGTGCTCTCGGCCCACGCCGTGAAGCGTGGCATCCATCTTTACAATCTGGGTCTGGCGCTCTATGAGAGCCTGTGGGGCCAAACTCCGGATGAGCCTTGGGTGGATATGGCCGGTCTGCTGGCGCCCAAGAAGGACGTGGAGGCGCTGTTGCAGCGCATAGAAGAGACGGGCGACGCCGCGTTGCTTCGTCCGGCTCTGGAAGAGTTCTACCGTCGCGGCCAGGGCCTCGGGCAGGGCGCCGCAGAGGGTGAGGCTTGGGAAGAGTTGACCCGCCTGGTGGAAATCGACCGCGAGAAGGAAACCGTGATGCTGGCGTTCCACGACGGCAAGAATTAACTGGAAAAAACACAAACAGAATAATGATACGTAAACTGACGATGGCAGCGGCGCTGCTGGCAGCCGGTCTCTTCGGAGCAACAGAGAGTGTGAACGCCTCGACTTTGGGGCAGGGTAACCATCCCGATTCCGTGTGGGTGAGAGCCCGCAACCAAAAGCCCACAGACGGCATGTATCTGGAATATTCCGTGGACGGGCGCACCTGGAACAAGGTGTGTCAGGGCTACAAAGTGCTCTCTTCGGATTTCGGTGAATGGGGCGCGCAGAAGAAAATGTATTACCCCGTGCTGAGCGTGGGGAACGGCAAGGTGCGCTGTGAGTTTGTCGTCAGCCCAAAGATCCATCAGATTGCCCGGACGGAGACGGAAGACCTCTGGCTCTGGAAACCTCAGGACTATCCCGTGTTGTCGCAGGAAGCCTTTGCTGCCAAGATGGCGCAGCTGAAAGCCGACTCGCTGAAGGCCGTGCGTGTGGCTTACAGCGTGCTCGACAATCTGGAAAAGAAGATGGAAGCCCATCGCTATCGTGCCCGTCAGGAGAGAGACAACATGAGGGGCGACGACGCCAAGTTCAAAGACCTGGACAGCGTGCGGTATGAAGTGACGGTGGATATGACGCAGAAAAAGGCGATTTCACCCATGCTCTTTGGCATATTCTTTGAAGACATCAACTATGCCGCCGACGGCGGACTGTATGCCGAGCTGGTGCAGAACCGCGACTTCGAATACAGCAAGGCAGACTGGTCGAACCGCAATGATGCGTGGTCGGCCAAGACGGCCTGGAGCCTGCACGGCGATGGCACCGAGTGGACTTTGCTCACCGAAAACCCGCTCCACGAGAACAATCGCCACTATAGCCGTCTGGAAGTGAGCCGCAAGGGCGCACGCCTGGAAAACGAGGGCTGGGACGGTATCGCCTTGGAGCACGGAAAGGAATATCGCCTGTTGCTCTTCCTGAGGGGTAAGGGCAGTGTGACGGTACGCCTCGTGGACAAATCGGGTTCGACGCTGGCCAAGACGTCCTTCAAAGCCACTCCTGCCTGGACACAGCAGAAGACCGTGCTGAAGCCTTCGGGCTCCACCACGCACGGCCGTCTGGTGATTGAGCCGCAGGAGGCCGGACAGTATGACCTCGACATGGTGAGCCTCTTCCCCGTGGACACCTACAAGGGTCGTGAAAACGGTCTGCGCAAGGATTTGGCCGAGAAGCTGGCGGACCTGCGTCCGCAGTTCGTGCGCTTTCCCGGCGGCTGCATGAGCCATGGCAACGGCATCGACAACATCTACCACTGGCAGGCCACCGTGGGCGAGCTGTGGGAGCGTCAGCCGGACTTCAACATCTGGCACTACCACCAGACACGCGGTCTGGGCTTCTACGAATATTTCCAGTTCTGTGAGGACATCGGTGCAGAGCCTCTGCCCGTGCTTTCGGCCGGCGTGCCCTGTCAGAACAGCAGTCGGGGCGGACACGGACAGCAGGGCGGCATTCCCTGGGAAGCCGGCCGTTACACCTATAACGGAAAGCCTCTGACGATGGCCTCCTATCTGCAGGAGTTGCTCGATCTCATCGAGTGGGCCAACGGCGATGCCGCCACCAGCAAGCTGGCCGCCTTGCGTGCCAAGGCCGGACACCCGAAACCCTTCAATCTGAAGTATCTGGGCATCGGCAACGAGGATCTGTTGGGCGATGTGTTTAACGAGCGTTTCGACTACCTCAACGAGGGTGTGAAGAAGGCGCATCCCGAGATTACCGTAGTGGGCACTGTGGGTCCCTTCTGGGAAGGCAGCGACTACGAATATGGTTGGCAGCATGCCGCCGAGAAGAATCTCAGCATCGTGGACGAGCACTACTACAACCCCGTGGGATGGTATCTCCACAATCAGGACTTCTACGACAAATACAAGCGTGAAGGCACCAAAGTCTATCTCGGCGAGTGGGCCAGCAAGGGCAATCTGCTGGAGAACGCTCTGGCTGAGGCGCTGCACATCAACGGGCTGGAGCGCAACGGCGACGTGGTGTGCATGAGCAGCTACGCTCCGCTTCTGGCCAAAGAGGGTCACACGCAGTGGAATCCGGACATGATCTACTTCAACAACACCGAGGTGAAGCCCACGCCCAACTATTACGTGCAGATGATGGCCGGACAGAATGCCGGTGACGAATATGTCTATGCCGAAAGCAAGTTTACGGCGAAGGGACGTGAAACGGCCGATGCGGCGTTGCGCGTGTCCCACTCCGTGACGCTCGACAAGGAGACGGGCGATCTCATCATCAAGCTGGTGAACGCTTTGCCCCAATCCACTGTGATGCCTCTGATCATCAACGGCGGCGGCGCCTGGACGCGTGCCACCGTGACGACGCTGACGGGCCACAGCGCAACGGCCAGAGAGGTTGAGGCTCCCGTGACGGAGGAGATGAGCGGCGTGCCCGCTTCCGTCGTCCTTCCGCCCTATTCCTACCGGGTGCTGCGTCTGAAGCGATGATACTGCTGGCGGACATAGGCAACACCTGTGTGAAGCTGGCGCGCTCGGAAGGCAATGTCTTCGGCGAGGTGGAGCGCAGGAGTTACGACGAAGCGGATTGGGCCCGGTGGCTCGACGGGGCGGACGAAGTGCACCTTTCGTGTGTAGGTCCGCAGCCGGATGCCTTGTTCCGTCTGGCAGCAGAGCGGAATATTAAGGTAAGGCGCGTGCGCGAGTTGGCTTCGCATCCGACGCTGTTTCCCGAAGGTCTGGGCGAAGACCGCTGCGCTGCCATTTTGGGTGCGCGCAGAAGAGCGCCCGGGCGCGATGTGCTCATCGTGGATTGCGGCACCTGTCTCACCACGGACCTCGTCAGCAGCGACGGAAAGCATCTCGGCGGCATCATCTCGCCGGGGCTGAGGCTGCGCCTGGAGAGTATGCACGAACACACGGCTGCGCTGCCGCAGGTATCCTGTGAGGGTGAGGCGCCTCTGTGGGCGTTCACTACGGATGAGGCCATGCGGGGCGGCGCGATGAACGGACTTCGCTTCGAGATAGAGGGTTATATCCGCGAGGCCCGAAGGAAGAGAAGCGGGGTGAAGGTGTTCTACACCGGAGGACTGCCGCTCAAACTTGAGGGCGAGGTCGAGCTGTGCCCGAACCTCGTGCTGGAGGGATTATTATAAGGTATAAGAGCGCGTCGGCTCAAAGGCCGCAGTGCTCGCAATCGTTGCATCCGCAGGAGCATCCGCCGCAGCCTTTGTTGCGGCGTTGCTTTTTCATGTAGAAGCGGAAAACGGCGACGAAAAGCGCCACTACCGCCAGGAGCACAATCCAACTCTGTATGTTCATAGCATCGTGGAAACGAGCCAGGCTACCAGCCAGGCCACCAGACATTGGGTGATGACGATGATGAGCGCCCAACGGCTGCCCAACTCGCGACGCACGGTGGCGATGGCGGCAACGCAGGGGGTGTAGAGCAGGCAGAAGACCATCAGCGTGTAGCAGGTGGTGGCCGTCAGGGTGGCCTGCAGGGTCTCGGGCGTGAAGAGTCCGCCCAGGGTGCTCACGACGCTCTCCTTGGCCAGGAAGCCGCAGATGAGGGCGGTGACGATGCGCCAGTCGCCGAGTCCGAGGGGCTCGAAGAGTACGGCAACGGGTGCGGCAATCTGAGCCAGCATGCTGTCGTGGTTGCTCGTCACGGTGTCGAGGCGGAAGTCAAAAGTCTGGAACACCCAGATGACGATGCTTGCCATAAAGATGACGGTGAAGGCGCGCTCTAGGAAGTCTTTGGCCTTGTCCCACAGCAGATGGCCCACATTGCGGGCAACGGGCATGCGGTAGTTGGGAAGCTCCATGACGAAAGGTACGGCTTCTCCGCGGAAGGCGGTGTGCTTGAGGACGATGGCCACAAGGATGCCCGTGAGGATGCCGATGAGATACATCGAGGTCATCACCCACGCGCCGTTGCCGGGGAAGAAGGCCGCCACGAAGAAGGCGTAGATGGGAATCTTGGCGGTGCACGACATGAAGGGCGTGAGCAGGATGGTCATCTTGCGGTCGCGCTCACTGGGCAGCGTGCGTGAAGCCATGATGCTGGGCACGGAGCAGCCGAAGCCCATCAGCAGCGGCACGATGCTGCGTCCCGACAGGCCCAGGCGGCGCAACGGACGGTCCATCACGAAGGCGATGCGGGCCATGTAGCCGCTGTCTTCCAGCATGGAGAGGCAGAAGAAGAGGCAGACGATGACGGGCAGGAAAGAGAGCACGGAGCCCACGCCGGCGAGAATGCCGTCGGTGACGAGCGAGTGCACCGTCGGGGCGATGTCCCACGAAGAGAGCAGGTCGTCGATCCACGCGGTGGAGGCGTCGATGCCTTCTTCGAAGAGCTCCTGAAACCAAGCCCCCACGCTGTTGAAGGTGAACCAGAAGACGAGCGCCATGATGCCGATGAAGGCGGGCAGGGCGGTCCAGCGTCCGGTCAGAATGTTGTCGATGCGATGGCTGCGCCGGTGTTCGCGGCTCTCTTTGGGGTGCACCACCGTGCGGGCCGTGACGTTCAGGATGAAGGCGTAGCGCATATCGGCCATAGCGGCCTGACGGTCGAGTCCGCGCTCCTCTTCCATCTGGGCGAGCAGGTGTTCTACCGTTTCACGCTCGTTCTGCGAGAGGTCGAGTGCGTCACGTGTGAGCGTGTCGCCCTCAATGAGTTTGTTGGCGGCAAATCGTAGGGGGATGCCGGCTCTCTCGGCGTGATCCTCAACGAGGTGCATGATGGCGTGGAGCGAACGGTGGACGGCAGAGCGGATGCCCGAAGAGGGGCAGAAGTCCTGTCGGGCCGGTCCTTCCTGATAGCGCGCCACGTGGAGCACGTGGTCGATGAGCTCGTCCACACCCTCTCCGTCGACGGCGCGAATGGGCACCACGGGGATGCCGAGCAGATGCTCCAGCTCGTTGACGCGTACGGCGCCGCCCTGACTCTCCAGTTCGTCGATGAAGTTAAGGGCCAGCACCATCGGGCGTCCCAGTTCCATAAGCTGCATGGTGAGGTAGAGGCTGCGCTCGATGCAGGTGGTGTCGATGATGTTGATGATGGCGTCGGGCTTCTGCTCCAGCACGAAGCGGCGTGAGACCACTTCCTCGTTCGTGTAGGGCGAGAGGGAGTAGATGCCCGGCAGATCGGTGATGGTCACTTCGGGGTGGCCCTTCACGGTGCCGTCCTTGCGCTCCACGGTGACGCCGGGAAAATTGCCCACGTGCTGATTGCTGCCCGTGAGGGTGTTGAAGAGAGTGGTCTTGCCGCAGTTCTGATTGCCCACCAGCGCCAGATGTACGGGAGATCCGGGAGCAGCGCCTTGAGGCTTCGAGGGCAGAAGGGCACTCTGTTCTTCGTGGTAGCGTCCGCCTTCACCCAAACCGGGATGGGGAATCTCCTGAGTGTTGGCGACGTAGGCCTTCTCGTCGGGATCCTCCTCCGGTGCGGAGCGCTTCAGATCGGTGTCGATGGTGATTTTGGCAGCATCCGCCTTGCGCATGGTCAGTTCGTAGCCGTGGATGCGCACCTCGATGGGATCGCCCATAGGGGCGTGCTTGACGAGCGTGACACGCACGCCGGGTATGACGCCCATATCCAAAAGATGTTGCCGCAAGGCACCGTCGCCGCCGACAGCGACGATGCGGGCGGATTGTGCTAAAGAGAGTTCGGAAAGATTCACTGTGTTCGGGAATAAGTCATGGTGAGGATGTTGCAGCCTTCACGGCGCTCGTAGTTGACATCGCTCATGCATTGTTTGATTAGGAAGATGCCGAGGCCGCCGATTTCGCGGTCTTCGGCCGACAGCGTGATGTCCACTTCGGGTGCATTTTCCAGCGGGTTGAAGGGAATGCCCTCATCGGTGAGAATGAATTGTATCTGATGCTCGTCGGCGACGACGTCGAGACGGAACTCCTTGCCTGTCTCTCCGGGATAAGCGTAGCGGATGACGTTGGAGCAGGCTTCTTCGAGGGCCAAATGCAGATTGAATCCTGCTGCCGGATCCAGACTTTCTGCTTCGGCAAGAGTCTCCATGAACTCGGCCAGGCGGTCGATTTCGGAGAGGTCATCGTGGAGAACGAGCTGGTATTTCATAGCGTTTCGTGTTGTTGGCTGATTCGGGGTTAACGGTAGATGAGTGTGGTGAGATTCTCGGGCATCATCACCTCGAGGGCCACTTCGTAGAGCTCTTGGGCGGTGAGACGGTCGATGGCGCTGATGAGTTCTTCGGGGGTGCGGTAGTGCCCGTAGTGGAGCATGCGTTTGCCCATGCCGAGCGCCACCTCTTCGCGGTTTTCGTAGGAGAGCATCACCTGTCCCTTCAGCTGCCTTTTGGCGGCATTGAGGGCGCGCTCGCTCAGAGGTGCGGCAGTGAGTCGTTCCAACTCCTTGGTTACCAGGCGGCGACAGCGCTTCACGTCCTTCTGGTCGCAGCCGAAGTAGATGCTCCACACGCCGGTGTCGGTGTAGGTCGTCAGGGAGCTCTGCACGGTGTAGACCAGTCCGGCCTTTTCGCGGAGCGCCATGTTCAGGCGGCTCGACATTGCCGGTCCGCCCAGGATGTTGTTGAGCAGTACGAGGGCCAGATGCCTGCGGTCTTTGCCGCCGTAGGCCGCATGTCCCATCATCACGTGGGCCTGGTGGGTGTGCTTCTCTATGATGACTTCACGCGCCATAAACGAACATCAGGCTGTTTTCGGGTTTATACATCCGGCGGGCGAAGGCTTTTACGTCGTCGCTGCGGTAGCCTTTCAGCGCTTCTGCCTTGCCCAGAATGCTGCGTCCGAGGGGTTGTCCCTCGAAGATCAGGGCTTCGAAGTCGTCGTAGATAAGCTCTGCGGGCGAGTCGTTGTAGCTCTCGATTTCGTCGAGCACCACCTCCACCTCGTGGCGCATCTCCTCTTCGGGATAGGTGCTGTGGAAGACGATGTCGAGCAGCAGTTCTGCGGCGCGCCCCACGTATTGGGCTTCGCAGGCGCAGTAGAACACGGTCTCCTCCTTTCCCGTGAAGGCGTTGAGCTCGCCGCCGACGCTCTCCATGCGGCGGATGATGGCGGTGGCGTTGCGGCGTTCGGTACCTTTGAAGGAGAGGTGCTCCAGGAAGTGGGCCATGCCGCTTTCGCTGTCCAGTTCGTCGCGCGTGCCGGCCTTCACGGCGATGCCCACATAGACCACCCGCGAGGGCGTTCCGGCGCTCACGAATCTCATGCCTTCGGGCAGTTTGGCCTTTATGGAGGAGATGTTTACCACCTAATTATTATAATAATTCCCTGCAAAGATACGAAAAAGCTTTCAAAAAACAAAGTTTCGGTTCGCTTTTTCTTTCCGTTTAGCCTCCATTTCTCTTTTTTCGCTGTTCCCGAACGTTTAGGGAAAATAACTGTGTCAAAATGAATGGAAATTCAATCTTTTTTCATATCTTTGCCCCATATCATTAACGAAATCAGTCATGAAAAACTTTAAAATCATCACCGTTTCCGCTTTTAGCCTCATACTTTCTGCCTGTGGCGGCAAGTCTGTTGATATCGTCATTCCCGACAACAATTGCCCCAACGACAAGACACTGGTGACGAAAGCTTTGAACGGCGACGAAGAGGCCGGATTGCAAATCGCCCACATGTACTATAACGGCGAGGGAGTGATACAGGACTACACTGAAGCCATCAAATGGTACAGATACTGGGCGGAGAGAGGTAATCCCTATGCTCAATATTATATGGGCATCTGCCATGATGAGGGTCGTGGCCTTGAAGCCAGTCTCACCAAGGCGATGGACTACTACAAGCAGAGCTTTTTGGAGTTCAAATCCCGTGCAGAAAAGGGGGACAAGGATGCCATGCTCTATTTGGGCAAGTTGTATTCCCAGGGTAAATATGTCACGAAGGACCTGTCTGCTGCAGTGAAATGGTACCGCGAAGCGGCGGAGCAGGGTGATGCGAAGGCCCAGTACACGCTGGGTTCATGCTACGATGAGGGTCGCGGCGTGGCAAGAAACAGTGAGGAGGCCGTGAAGTGGTACCGTCAGGCGGCCGATCAGGGCAATGCCGAAGCGCAATGTGCATTAGGTGCCTGCTTCGAGGAAGGACGCGGCGTGGAGAAGTCAGACACAGAAGCCGTGAAGTGGTATCGCCTTTCGGCCGAGCAGGGCAATGCCGATGCACAGTGTAATCTGGGCTACTGCTACGACGAGGGTATCGGTGTGGAGCAATCGGCCGGAGAGGCCGTCAACTGGTATCGGCTTTCAGCCGAGCAGGGTAATGCCACCGCGCAGAACAATCTCGGCTACTGCTACGAGACCGGAACCGGAGTAGAGGCATCGTTGAATGAAGCCATCAAATGGTATAAACTCAGTGCCAAACAGGGCAACGAGAGCTCCATCGCTAATCTGCGGTCCAAGGGCATTACAGACTACGATTAACCGGGAACCGCCATTTGCGGAAACTTCACGGCTTGCGCATCGATGACACAGCTCCTCACTTCGCTGCCCATGCTGGTTTGCCTGTTCTGGTTTGCCACGTTGACAAGCGACGTCGTGTTGGCCCGAATGCGCATGGAGGCGACAACGACAGTTCAGGGATGGATGCGCCCGCGATGTTACCTGCTGTTATTTCTGATTGTTACAGCCGGACTCTATTTGGGCCACTATATCTACTTCAACCACCAGACATCCCTGCTGCCATCGTCCGATTCGTTCTATGCGGCTGCCAATCTGGCTGTCTACCCCCTCTACTATCTCTACATCTGTACGCTCACACAGCGCGACGGCATCCGGCGGTGGCAAATGGCGCTGCTGTTGCCGGCTCTTGTGGGCGGTACGACAGTCGCTTTGCTCTACGGGCAGATGAACGCGGATGAGGCGACGCTTTTCATCGAACAGTATCTCTATCGGGGCGAACATCCGGAGGCGAGCCTGTTGGTTACATGCCAAATGTATGTTCACGATGTGTGCAAGGCGGTGTTTGGCGTGTTGGTTATTACGGTGTTCTTGTTGGGCAATCGCAGTATCGCGCAGTATGAGTATTTGCTCAACAACAGTTATGCCAGCACCGAAAACAAATCACTCGTCTCGCTCCACCACATGCTGATGGCCTTCGTAGTCACATCGGCAGCATCTTTCGTGTGCAACCTTGTGGGGCGCCACCGTTTTGTGGACTCCCAATGGCTGCTCAGTTTCCCCTCCGCAGCTTTTTCTGTGTTGCTCTTCGCTATAGGTTACATCGGAAGCCGCACGCAGTTCAACATATGGCACATAGAGCAGGATGAACGGGAAGACTGTTCTTCCGAGAATTCTGCAGTCGCTACGGAGTCGGATTTCCTGCTTTTACGCCAGCGCATAGAGTGCCTTATGAGTGAAGAGCAGCTTTATCTGCAGCCTAATCTGAAGATTGCAGACCTTTCGGCTCGTTTGGCCACCAACCGCAACTACATCTATCAGGCCATCAACCGGGAGATGAAGATGTCGTTCTCCGAATATATCAACCGCATGCGTGTTGCGTACGCTCAGGCATTGATTGATGAGAACCCCAGAATGCCGTTGGCGGAAGTGGCGGAAAGGTCGGGATTCAACAGCGGAACGTCCTTCTACCGTAACTTCAAACTGTACGTGCACATCAGCCCCAAGAAGTATCAGGAGGGGAAACACT
Source organism: uncultured Bacteroidales bacterium (assembly GCA_902784475.1). Taxonomy (GTDB): domain Bacteria; phylum Bacteroidota; class Bacteroidia; order Bacteroidales; family Bacteroidaceae; genus Physcousia. Next base: position 14,058 of record CACZUX010000023.1, read on the forward strand.
AGATCCTGACGTTTTTTTAGATTTCACCGAAAAATCCCATGGCGTAGTGAAAAAACGGTCATGGGAATTTTCGGTAATTAATCGTCCAATTGCGAATATGAATGCTTTTTCTGTGAAAATGAAAGGAATTAAACAACGAATTTTAATACATTTGCAAAAAAATTTAAAAATCATAATATTGTTTAATCTAAAACCTACGATTATGAACAATCTGAAGTTATTTGTAACAGTATTCGCAATGGCTATTGCCATGAATGCAGGTGCACAGTCTAAGACAACGGCCAAGTCCAAGTCGGTCACCACTACTACGGCAGCTCCTGCCAAGAAGACCACTACAGCGGCTCCTGTCAAGAAGACGACCACAACCACAAGAGCCACAACCACTGCGGCTCCTGCCAAGAAGAAGTCTTCCAGTGTCAGCAACAGCGGTTATGATCCCAAGTTGCATTTTATGATTGAAACCAAGCTCGGTTCCGGTTTTGGTGGAAACTTTGTTTTGGAGAAGGAATACCACAAGTATGTAGCTGTTGACTTCTTCAGCATCGGTTACACCAGCGATGACTGGCATGTCAACAACCACAGAATCAGTGTCAAAGTTGGTGCCCGCGGTTACTCTCCCAGCTGGTGGGGTGGCAGAATGCGTGCATACACCGACCTCGCTCTGGGTTATGAGTGCAACATTTTCCCAGGTGGCTCCTATGTTTATGGATATGATTATGACTATGATCTTTCCGATTATGCTGACATCTTAAGCGATTATGGTTATGGTGAGTATGCTTCCTACCTCGGAGACTATAGTTCCTATGTCGGAAGTTCTAGTTCCGGAGTGTACGAAACCTCGACCCAGACATATCACGGCTTCGGCCTTTCGTGGGGTGTCGGTATTCACATGTTTAAGCACTTCTACATTGGCTACAGCTTGGATTTCACCACAGCTGCTTATGCTAGCTACACGACCCACTTTGCCAAGTTCGGTTTCAGATTCTAAACCGTTTTCAAGTTAATACAAAAAGGCGCTTCCAAGTTGGGGCGCCTTTTTTGTTGGAAGGCTCAATAACAGTAAGTCAAAGAACGCTTGGACGTTGTCCGGGCTTTCTCCCGCGCTCGCGTTGGTGCACTGCAGAGTCTGCGCAGGGGGACGCTTTCGACGGTGCAAAGATACGGCAGCGCCATTGCGGTCTAAAATATTTTCGCAACTATTTTCGAAAAAATCGCGCTGTGATTTTGTGACTTGTGATTTTGTGACAATAAGCACCTCCCACATTGCTGGGCATCTGTATTATAGTGGTTATAATTATTATAAAATTCTACTCTGACTGTTTCTCCTGTTGGTCCACCACCTTAATGTCACAGAGTCACATGTCACAATGTCCCAATACATGCACAACGTGGTCAAGGCGCTGGGGTATGCCGACCAGCAGAAAGCTATCAAGATGCATGTTGATAATGAAGACAAGCTGACCCGACAAATTGTCGTATCAGGTCAGAAGCGAAACGTTATCTTCATTTAAAAATTAAAAGTTAAGGCCACGGAGCGCAATCTCGATGGCCTTTTTCTTGGTTATTTCGAAATCATTTCGTATCTTTGCCCCGTATCTTTAATGAAAGTTGTCACGAAACTAATGACAAAAATGGAAATATCAAGCAGCATTCGCTATATCGGTGCCGACGATCTCGACATCGACCTCTTCGAGAGCCAGTATGTGGTGCCCGAAGGCATGAGTTACAACAGCTACGTCATCCTCGACGACAAGATCGCCATGATGGATACGGCCGACGCCAGAGTGGCAGCGCAGTGGAAGCGTCAGCTTTCCGAGACCCTCGCAGGCCGTCAGCCCGACTATCTCGTCTGTCACCACATGGAGCCCGATCATGCCGGACTCATCGGTGAGGTGATGGGCCTTTATCCCCAGATGACGCTCGTGTGCTCCGCCGCAGCCGCCAAGATGCTGCCCAACTTCTTCGACGGCGCCGGTTTTGAGGGCCGTCTGCTTCTGGTGAAAGAGGGTGATACTCTGGAGCTTGGTCACCACACGCTGCATTTCGTGGCAGCACCGATGGTGCATTGGCCCGAGGTGATGATGAGCTACGAAAGTGAGGAGCGCGTGCTCTTCGCCGCCGACGGATTCGGCAAATTCGGCGCCATCTGCAAGGAGGAATATAACGCCGACGGCACTCTGGCCGATTGGGCCTGCGAGGCGCGTCGCTACTATTTCAACATCTGCGGTAAATACGGCGTGCAGGTGCAGAATGTGCTCAAGAAGGCTGCGCCGCTGCAGATTGACACCATCTGCCCGCTGCACGGTCCGGTGCTCTGGGGCAAGGATTTGGCCGAAGCCCTGCGTCTGTACGACATCTGGTCGCGCTACGAGGCTGAGAACGAGGGTGTTTTGGTGGCTTATGCCAGCATTCACGGCGGCACGAAGGCTGCGGCCGAGAAGGTGGCCGAAGTGCTCCGCTCACAAGGTGCGCCCAAGGTGGTTGTCTGCGACCTCTCTCGCGACGATTTGGCCGAAGTCATCGAGGATGCGTTCCGTTATCCGCGCCTCGTGTGCTGCGCTGCCAGCTACGACGCCAACGTCTTCCCGCCCATGTACGACTTCCTCCACCATCTGCTCATCAAGGGCTTCCAGAAGCGTCGTGTGGCGCTCCTGGAGAACGGTTCTTGGGCGCCTTCCGCCGGCAAGACGATGCGCGGCCTGCTGGAGCAGATGAAGGACATCACCATAGTGGATCCGATGGTGACGATCCGTTCCCGCATGAAGGAGAGCGATCTCCCCGCCATTGAGGCCATGTGCAGCGCTCTCTTAGCCTGACGATATCTTGACAAAAAATACCCCAATCAGCGCCTCTGGTCGGTCTCTGCGCGGTCTCTGAGAAGCCTCTGAGCGGGTGCTTCGCGAACAAGTCGATATTGATTTTCAGACAGTTATGCGTTTCGGAGGAGGCGCCTTTCAAGCCAAATCAGAATCCGATTTTTTGACAAAATCGAGGATGAGTGCGGCGGCGTGACGGGGTGCACCGACGGCGCCCAGACGGCGACGCACGTCGCGATAGCCCTCCAGCATCTTCTCGCGGTCGGAGCCTCCGGGCAGGATGCTTCGCAAAGCGTCCAAAACTTTCTCGGGCGTCATGTCGGGACCGACGAGTTCCGTCACCACCTCGCGACCTGCCACCAGGTTGACCAGCGAAATGAACGGCACCTTGAGGAAGAGACGGCGCACGAGTCGCAACGCCCATCCGCCCCGAATGTAGTAGCAGACCACTTGAGGCACGCCGAAAAGCGCCGTTTCTAGTGTGGCCGTTCCGCTGGTGACGAGTGCGGCTGTGGCGCCTTGAAGCAGCCGGAAGCTGGATTCTGTGGACACTTGGGCCCCGTGACGGACGGCATCCGAGAAGAGCGACTCGGGCAGATGGGGCGCACGCGAGACGACGACGTCGTAGCCGCTCACCTTCGACACGGCGGCGAGCATGCGGGGCAGATTGTCCGCAATCTCTGCGCGACGGCTTCCGGGCAGCAGCAGCAGGGTGGGTTTGCGTTTTGGCGCCGGGTTTTTGGCGATGAAACCGTCCACTTCATCGAGACTCGGATTGCCCACATAGTCCACCCGATAGCGGTGGCGGCGATAGAAATCCACCTCGAAGGGCAGGATGCAGTAGAGGCGGTCCACATAGGCTTTGATGAGGCGGATGCGCCCTTCCTTCCAGGCCCAGATCTTAGGCGCGATGTAGTAGAGGACGGGTATGTCGGAGTGCTGTTTGACCCATTGGGCGATTTTGAGGTTGAAGCCCGGATAGTCCACCAGAATGAGGCTGTCGGGCCGCCACGAAGCGATGTCGCTCCGGCATTGGCGCATGCCGCCCAGAATCGTGGGCAAATGACGAATGACCTGCACCAGTCCCATATAAGCGAGCGTCTTGTAGTGGCGCACAAGGGTGCCGCCGACACGCTGCATGGCGTCGCCGCCGAAGTAGCGAAATTCGGCCTGGGGGTCGCGCTCCAGGAGCGCCTGCATCAGACGGCTGGCGTGAAGGTCGCCGCTGGCTTCGCCGGCAATGAGATAGTATTTCATGGGACCGAGATGCTTGTTTTTCCTGCAAAAGTAGAAAAAAAACCTTAAAAAACGAAATAATTGGCTCCGGAGCAGACACATTAGGCAAATATTTTGTATCTTTGCCGCATAATAGGGAGCATAATAACGTGTATCCTGAACGAAAAACTACATTCCTATGGGAAAGATCATAGCAGTGGCCAATCAGAAGGGCGGTGTGGGGAAAACCACAACGTCGATGAACCTGGCCGCCTCTCTGGCAGCGCTGGAGAAGAAAGTGCTGCTGGTGGACGCCGATCCGCAGGCTAACGCCTCCAGCGGATTGGGCGTGGACTCCTCACAGCTCGACTGCAGCATCTACGAGGTGCTTGTGGGCAAAGCCGACATCCGTGAGGCCGTTTACACCACCGACTTCGAGAATCTCGACATCCTGCCCAGCCACATCAATCTGGTGGGTGCCGAGATCGAGCTGCTCAACATGCAGCAGCGCGAACGGGTGATGGCCAAGATGTTCGCCGAAATCCGCGGCGACTACGACTTCATCATCATCGACTGCAGTCCCTCGCTGGGCATCATCACGGTGAACGCCCTCACGGCGGCCGACAGCGTCATCATTCCCGTGCAGTGTGAATACTTCGCGCTGGAGGGCATCAGCAAACTGCTCAACACCATCCGCCTGGTGAAGAACCGCCTCAATCCCGCGCTCATGATCGAGGGCTTCCTGCTGACGATGTACGACGGCCGTCTGCGTCTGTCCAACCAGATCTACGCCGAGGTGAAGAAGCACTTCAACGAGCTGGTCTTCGACACCATCATCCAGCGCAACGTGCGTCTGGCCGAATCGCCCAGTCACGGACTGCCCGCCATTCAGTACGACGCCGACTCCATGGGCGCCAAAAACCATCTGGAGCTGGCGGAAGAAATCATCAGGAAAGCATCTTAAAGTATGGCCATCAAGAAGAAATACAACACTTTGGGCCGGGGCCTCGACGTGCTCATCAGCACCGAGCCCGTGATGACCGCCGGCAGCGGCAGCATCAGCGAAGTGCCCGTGGACCTCATCAAGCCCAATCCCGATCAGCCCCGTCACGAGTTCGACGAAACGGCGTTGGCTGAGCTGGCGGCGAGCATCGCCGAAATCGGCATCGTGCAGCCCATCACCGTGCGCGATATGGGCGACGGCAGCTACATCCTCATCGCCGGCGAGCGTCGCTGGAGGGCTTCGCAAATCGCCGGTCTCACCACCGTTCCCGCCTACATCCGCACCGTCGACGACGAGCAGATGATGGAGATGGCCCTCATCGAGAACATCCAGCGTGAAGACCTGAACGCTCTGGAAATCGCGCTGGCCTATCAGAACCTCATGGAGCGCTACTCGATGACGCAGGAGCGCCTCTCGGCCCGTGTGGGCAAAAACCGAGCTTCGGTGGCCAACTACCTCAGACTCCTGAAGTTGCCCGCCGCCATACAGATGGCGCTCAAGAACGGCGACATCGACATGGGACATGCGCGCGCCATCCTCAGCGTGGGCGATGCCAAGATGCAGCTGAAGCTCTTCGAAGCCATCCGCAAGGAAGGCGGCATGAGCGTGAGGCGCGTGGAGGAGTTGGCTAAAGAGCTGGCTCAGGGCGGCAGCATCAAGACGGCACAGGGACGTCTGCAGGCCCGTCAGTCGCAGAAGCACCGCGAGGAGTATGAGATGCTGAAAGACAGCCTCTCGCGCTACTTCGGCGTCAAGGTGGAGCTGACCTGCAGCGAGACCGGACGCGGGAAAATCGTGATTCCGTTTGCCAACGACGGCGAGATGGAGCGCATCATCGAAACACTCGACCGCATCAAGGATTGAGACACGCGCTGACCATCCTGTTGCTCCTGGGGCTGATGCAGACCAAAGCCCAGACGACCGGCGGAGAAGCGCCGGCGGACTCTCTGGAGGTGTTGCTCAAAGCCGACGGAGGGGCGACGGATGTGTTGGAAGCGGAGATTTCGCCCGATCATGCTCTGGCGGTGGATACTGCGGCGGTGAAAGCCGTGAGCGACAGCATTTCGCGCAGCGTGATGGTCGACAGCCTCTCGCAGGTGGTGGTCGACGAGCGGGAGCTCTACGACAAGAAAGCCTTCTGGAAGCCCGACCCCATTCGTGCCATGTGGCTGGGTTTGGTGGTTCCTGGTCTGGGGCAAATCTACAACCGCAAATACTGGAAGCTACCCATCTTTTACGGCGGTTTTCTCGGTTGTATCTACGCTCTCACGTGGAACGCCCAGATGCTGGCAGACTACAATCAGGCCTATCTCGACATCATGGACTCCAACCCCAATACGAAGAGTTATGAGAGGATGCTCCCCATCGGCTACGACATCACGGGTAAGGAGGACCGCTTCAAGGAGATCTTCAAAAACAGAAAGAACACCTACCGACGTTATCGCGATCTCTCCATCTTCGTGATGCTGGCCATCTACGCCCTCAGTGTGGTGGATGCTTATATCGATGCCGAGCTATCAACTTTCGACATCAGTCGCGATCTTACGTTGCGCGTCGTGCCCGCCACCATCAACAGCCGGCTGCTGGAAGGCAACCGCTGGAGCAGCAGTCACGGAATAGGATGTCAACTGGAATTTTGAACCATAGAAAAGCATGGCCATGAACATAAAGAAATATTTGTTGTTGCTGTTGATGCACGCAGTCGGCCTGACACTCAGTGCACAGCCCGATGTGGTGACGGCACGGCTGGATCGTCTGCCCACCATCATCGAGATGCCCTATAGCGAAGCGGTGCAGGGATGCATTGACCGATACACCCAGGAGCCCCTGAAGAGCAGGGTGGGTGTGATGCTTGGTCTGATGAACAGTTATATGTCGTATTTTGAAGAAGCGCTTGAGGCCAATAATTTGCCTTTGGAGCTGCGCTATCTGCCTGTTGTGCTGAGCCGTCTGGATGCCGGGAAGAAGACCGGCGACGCCGCAGGTCTCTGGCAGATCGGCGTTCGCGAGGCTCAGATTAACGGCTTGGAAGTGAACAGCCTGGTGGACGAGCGTCTTGACCCCGTACGCTCTACAGAAATGGCGGCAGAGCGCCTCAGAAAGCTCTATACATCGTTGGGCGACTGGTCGCTGACTCTGGCTGCTTACAAAGGAGGAGAGAGCACGGTGCAGAAAGCCGTTGCACGAGCCGGTAATCAACGTGACTTCTGGCGAATCTATGCCTATCTGCCGGCGGAGACACGTGCCATTGTGCCGGAGTTCATCGCCGCCAACTACATCATGACCTACTATTGTGAATACGGCATATTTCCTTCCGACGGAACACTGCCCCGAGAGACTGATACGGTGCGCGTGAAACAACGGGTGGCTTTGGAGCAGGTGGAGGCTGTGTGTGAGGTTCCGCTAGCCACGCTCAAGGAACTCAACCCCCAATACCGCACAGGTCTCGTGCCTGGAGGTTATGCTCTCCGTTTGCCGGAAGGCAAGGTTGTCAACTTTATTCGCAACGAAGCCGATGTGTATGCCTTCCAGGCCGACAAGTATCTGACGCAGCGTACGACGGTTGTAGTTCCCAAGACGCAGGCGGCGGTAAAACGTCGCACGCCGGTACGCCGCAAGTCGAGAGGAAGACGTCGTCGCCGTTGATTCATCCGAAAGCCCCAATCTGATAACACGCAAAACACAAGAGAGATGACGGAAGAGGAACGTATCAGTGTCGCCTATCAGCGCCTCATCAAGACTTATCTGGCATCGCCCCACCGCAAGAAGGTGGACCTGATTGACCGGGCCTACAAGTTTGCCCGTCAGGCTCATGAAGGCGTGCGACGTATTTCCGGCGAGCCCTACATCATGCATCCGTTGGCGGTGGCACAAATCGTGTCGGAAGAGCTCGGACTGGGCAGCACCAGCATTTGTGCCGCGCTGCTCCACGATGTGGTGGAAGATACGGAATACACGATGGAGGACATCGGCAATATCTTCGGTCCGAAAATTGCCGAAATCGTGGACGGCGTGACGAAAATTTCCGGCGGCATCTTCGGCGATCAAGCCTCTGTGCAGGCGGAAAATTTCAAGAAGTTGCTCCTGACGATGAGCAACGACATCCGGGTGATTCTGGTGAAAATAGCCGATCGCCTGCAGGGCATGCGCACTCTGGGCAGTCAGTTGCCGGCCAAGCAGTATAAGATTGCGGGTGAGACGCTCTATATTTATGCACCCTTGGCCAACCGTCTCGGTCTGAACAAGATTAAAGAGGAGTTGGAGGACCTGGCCTTCCGCTACGAGCAGCCTGCAGCCTACACCCAGATACAGACCCGACTCGGGGAGCAGAAGCAGGATCTCATCGGCATCTTTGACGAGTTCACGGCGCCCATTCGCGAGAAACTTGATGCAGCAGGACTTCACTACGATATCAAGGCGCGCATCAAGTCGCCCTACAGCATCTGGTGCAAGATGCAGAATAAGAAGGTGTCCTTCGAGGAGGTGTACGACCTCCTGGCCGTGCGCATCGTCTTCGACACGCCCCGACAGGAGGACGAAGTGGAGGAATGCTGGCGCATCTACGCCATTGCCTCGTCCATCTACCGCCCGCACCCGGAGCGTCTGCGCGATTGGCTCTCACATCCGAAGGCCAACGGCTATCAGGCTCTGCAGACGACGCTCATGTCGAAGCGCGGCCGCTGGATAGAGTTGCAGATTCGTTCGCGCCGTATGGACGAAATTGCAGAGCAGGGTTTTGCGGCCCATTGGAAGTATAAGGAAGGAGGCAAGGGAACCGAAGACAGCGAGAACGAGCTCAACCGCTGGCTCTCTACCATCAAGGAGATATTGGACGATCCTCAGCCCAATGCGGTGGATTTTCTCAACACCATCAAGCTGAACCTCTATGCCAGCTCAACACCATCAAGCTGAACCTCTATGCCAGCGAGATATTCGTCGTGACCCCCAAGGGCGACTTCAAGACAATGCCGGCGGGCAGCACCGTGCTCGACTTCGCCTTCTCCATCCACACCTTCCTCGGCACCCATTGCATCGGCGCCAAGGTCAATCACAAACTGGAGGGTTTGGGTTATCATCTCGAAAGCGGCGACCAGGTGGAAATCCTCACCGGTAAGCAGAACCGCGTGTCCAAGGAGTGGCTCGACTACGCCACCACCGCCAAAGCCCGCAGCAAAATCACTTCGATGCTCAAACGCAACGACCGCGAGTTGCAGCGTGTGGGCAAAGAACGTCTGGCGGCGCTGTTTGAGGAGTTGGACATTGAGCGCAACAGCTACTTGGAGGACCGGCTTTGCGAGTTGCACGGCGTGCGCTTGAGAGAGGAACTTTATCAGGCCATTGGGAGCGGCAGCATCGTGCTTGACAAGAACGACCGCAATATCATACTGGGAAAGAAGCACCGCAATTGGCTGCGTCACCTGCCGCTCATCGGGCGCAAGAAAAAGGGTATAGGGCAAACAGCACAAACGGTAGTGCTCCAAGTGGAGGTGCAGGCCGACGATGCCGACGATGTTGTGCGCGAATTGGAAAAGATGGGCTTAAAGGCCGTTAAGAAGTTTACGTAGCTCCACAAGCTCGTTGCGCACTTGCTGCAACTGCTCCAGAACCTGTGTGGTGTCCTGCACGGCGCCGCGTTTGGTGGCGAGCGTCTTTTGGGCGACGGACAACTTCATGCCACGCACCTTCACCAAATTGTAGATGAGGCGAATCTCCTCAATGTTCTCTTTGGTGTACATCCTGACGCCCCTGCCGTTCTTCTTCGGGGCGATGCTGGGAAACTCGGATTCCCAGAAACGCAAAAGCGACTCGTTGACCCCGAATTCCTGGGCCACTTCTCCGATGGAGTAGTACAGTTTGAGGTCTTTGTTGGGATTCAGTGCCATGATTTCGTGTGATAACTCGTTGCAAAAGTACAAAAAATAGTTGATAGATAAAAGCAGATGAGGGACAGTTTTTCTCTTTTTGATATTTTTTTGTAATTTTGCACCCGAAAAAAACATTCTATTATGACTGCAAACGAAATACGAGAGTCTTTCAAGAAATTCTTTGAATCCAAAGGACACCTTATAGTGCCCTCTGCCCCCATGGTCATCAAGGACGATCCAACACTGATGTTCACCAATGCCGGCATGAACCAGTTTAAGGACATCATTCTGGGCAACGCCACCCCCAAGAGCCGCCGTCAGGCCGACACACAGAAGTGTCTGCGTGTGAGTGGCAAGCACAACGACTTGGAGGAGGTGGGTCACGACACCTACCACCATACCATGTTCGAGATGCTGGGCAACTGGAGTTTCGGCGACTATTTCAAGAAGGAGGCCATCTCCTGGGCTTGGGAATATCTGGTGGATGTGCTCAAGCTCGACCCCAAGGATCTGTATGCCACCGTCTTTGAGGGCAGCAAGGAAGAGGGCCTCGAGCGCGATGAGGAAGCCGCCAGGATTTGGGAGCAGTATCTGCCGAAGGACCACATCATCAACGGTAACAAGCACGATAATTTCTGGGAAATGGGCGACACGGGTCCCTGCGGCCCCTGCTCCGAGATACACATCGACAGCCGCTCCGAGGAGGAGAAGCAGAAGGTGCCCGGTGCACAGATGGTGAACAAGGATCATCCCCAGGTTATCGAAATCTGGAACCTGGTCTTCATGCAGTACAACCGCAAGGCCGACCACTCCCTGGAGCCTCTGCCCGCCAAGGTGATCGACACGGGTATGGGCTTCGAGCGTCTAGTGCGCACGATGCAGGGCAAGACGAGCAATTACGATACCGACGTCTTCCAGCCGCTTATTCGCGTGATGGCCGAGAAGGCCGGAACGCACTACGGTGAGAACGAAGAGAAGGACATTGCCATGCGTGTCATTGTGGACCATCTGCGTGCCATCGCTTTCTCCATCGCCGACGGCCAACTGCCTTCCAACGCCAAAGCCGGCTACGTGATCCGACGTATCCTGCGCCGCGCTGTGCGTTACGGTTACACTTTCCTCGGCCAGAAGCAGGCCTTCATGTACTCTCTGGTGCCTTGTCTGGTAGAAGAGATGGGTGCGGCATTCCCCGAAATCGCGGCCCAGAAGGAGCTCATCATGAAGGTGATGAAGGAGGAAGAAGATTCTTTCCTGCGCACTCTGGAGACGGGCATTCGCCTGTTGGATAAGCAGGTCGAGGAAACCAAGGCCGTCGGCAGCAACATGCTTTCCGGTGAGAGAGCCTTCACGCTGTTCGACACCTACGGATTCCCTCTGGATCTCACCCAGCTGATTTGCCGCGAGAAAGGACTTGCGGTGGACGAGGATGGATTCCGTGCTGAAATGGAGAAGCAGAAGGCTCGCGCCCGCAACGCAGCTCAGGTGGAGATGGGCGACTGGCATGTGTTGCGCGAGGGTGAAAGCCGTTTCGTGGGCTATGACTTTACGGAATACACCTGTCACATCCTCAAATACCGTGAGGTGAAGCAGAAGAAAGGCATGGTCTATGAGGCCATTCTTGATGAGACGCCTTTCTACGGCGAAATGGGCGGTGAAGTCGGTGATTCCGGCGAGCTGGTCAATGGTGAAGAAACCATTCAGGTGTTGGACACCAAAAAGGAAAACGGCGTGTCCGTGCACATCCTCAACAAGATACCTCAAAATCCCGATTCTGAGTTCATGGCCTGCGTCGATGTGGACCGTCGCCGCGCCATTGAGGCCAACCACACTTGCACGCATCTTCTCGATGAAGCGCTGCGCACGGTGCTCGGCGCTCATGTGGAGCAGAAGGGCTCGTTGGTGAGCGCAGAGGGTTTGCGCTTCGACTTCTCCCACTTTGAGAAGGTCAGCGCAGAGCAGTTGCGTGAAGTGGAGCATTTGGTGAACGAAAAAATACGCGAGAATCTTCCTCTGCAGGAATACCGTGACACGCCGATAGAAGAAGCCAAGAAGTTGGGTGCCATCGCCCTCTTCGGCGAGAAATACGGCGACCGGGTGCGCGTGGTGCAGTTCGGCACGAGTGTGGAGTTCTGTGGCGGATGTCACGCTTCTTCCACCGGTTGTCTCGGCATGATGCGCATCGTCTCCGAGAGCAGCGTGGCTGCCGGTGTGCGCCGTATAGAAGCCATCACGGGCAAGGCTGTGGAGGATTTGCTTGACCGTCTGCAGGACAGCATGGCGGATCTCCGTGCGCTGTTCAACAATGCGCCCGACCTGATGTCCACTGTCAAGAAGGCCATCAACGATAACGCCGAGCTCAAGAAGCAGGTGGACAGCTTCAAGGCGGAGGCTGCGCTGAAATATAAGGAGAGTCTCATTGCCAAGGCGCGTGAGGTGAACGGCGTGCGCGTTATTTCCGGTGTTCTTCCGATTGAGGCGCAGACGGCCAAGGATATGGCTTTCCAGCTGCGCGGTGCTTTCACCGAGCAGACGCTCGTGGTCATCGGCGGTTTCTCAGAAGGAAAGCCTTCGCTCACGGTGTCGCTTTCTGAGGATCTCACCAAGGAAGGCAAGAATGCGGGCCAGATGGTGCGCGAAGCCGGCCGTCTCATTCAGGGCGGCGGTGGCGGTCAGCCTCATTTTGCACAGGCTGGCGGTAAGGATACCGACGGCTTGAAGGCCGCGGTGGACAAGGTCGTGGAAATGGCTACGGCGTAAGTCGCCGCTCAGTCGTCCCCTTCCGCCGTCTCCTGCTGTTGGCGGGGCCAGTTGATGAGGAACACCTTCTCCGTGGCGCGCGTCAGTGCAGTGTAGAGCCAGCGGAAGTAGTCTTCGGAAAGCATGTCTTCCGACACGTATCCCTGATCGATATAGACATGGGCCCATTGTCCGCCCTGTGCTTTGTGACAGGTGACGGCATAGGCGTATTTGATTTGCAGGGCGTTCAGATGGACGTCCTGCTTCATTTTCTCCATACGCTCTTTCTTGCCGGGGGTGTCATCATAGTCGTTCCAGACGGCATCCCAAAGGGCTTTCTGCTGTTCGGCCGTGAGGGCGGGGCTCTCGCTCTGAAGCGTGTTCATCATGATGGTGGCGTCAATCTCCATGCGGTTGTAGTCGGGCAGTTCTATGGTGGCGTCGGCAAAGCGCAGGCCGTAGAGCTCGCGCTCGTTGCTGTAGCGGCGTACAACGGCCATATCGCCGTTAGCCAGGAAGGAAGATATCTGATTTTCTTTGGCAGTAGGGGCTGGCATCCACCGGTAATTGTTCTTCACAATCATGATGCGGTCGCCCGAGCACAGTTCCTCGGCGTGATCCAAGATACGGGCGCGTATGCCTTGATTGAAGAGGGCCGCACGCTTGTTGCTGCGTGTCACCACGATGGTTTCGTCTTCTCCCACGCGGTAGTAGCTCTCTTCCATGGCCTCCAATAGTTCATTGCCGTTCACGGCCCGGATGTCGGCAAATCCCTGCAGCCGCAATCGTGGGAAATCAAAGACTTCTCCTTCGGTGAGCAGGGTGCGCAGCATGGTGGCGTTCCACAGGATGCCGGAGGCCTCGGTTTGGCGCACCACTTGTCGCAGGGTGAACTCCGTTACGGAGAGTCCGTAGCCTTCCAGGTTGTCGCTGTTCAGCGCGGGGCTCTCTGTCTCTCCCACGGGCGGCAGCTGCGCTTCGTCACCGATGAGCATCAGGCGGCAGTCGCGTCCGGTGTAAACGAATCGGATGAGATCATCGAGCAGTTGTCCTTCGCCGAAGAGCCCTCCGCTGATACCGTAGTTTTGTATCATGGAGGCTTCGTCCACCAAAAACAGGGTGCCGGGCACCAGATTTGGCATGGCGGTGAAATGTTCGTCGTCGCCGAAGCTCTTGCGCCGATAGATGAATTTGTGGATGGTGAAGGCAGGGAGTCCGGAGTAGTCGCTCATAACTTTCGCGGCCCGTCCTGTAGGTGCCAGGAGCGCCACTCTTTGCTGCAGGGAAATCCATGTTTTCACCAGGGCGGCAATGAGGCTCGTTTTGCCGGTTCCGGCATATCCTTTAAGCACGAAAATCCGGTCTGCCTCACGGCTCAGCAGGAAGTCTTCCCACAGGTGCACCACTTGAAGTTGTTCCGGAGTGGCCTGATGTGGAAAATTTTCCAATATCTTTGCTGCTAAATTCCCGTTATGCATGCTCTCGTGTGGAAAAATCTCTGTTTTTATCAAAAAAAGTGCCCGTTTTGGGGGTAGTTATCGTTAAATTTCGTACATTTGTGATGCGAATATACGAAAAAAAATGAAATAAAACCATGAAAAAAGTAATTAACTTAGTTTTGGGCATCTGTGCCGTGGCACTTTTGTTCATTTGTTGGCGCAGCATCGCCGACGATCAGGACTTCAATGCCGAGGTGGCTGCGCGTGAGGCTGTGGTCAAAGCTCGTCTGCTTGAGATTCGTGATGCCGAAGAGGCGTTCAAGAACCAGCATCCTGACGGAGAATATTGCGCCGATTGGGATGTACTGATTGCTTTTGTCAAGAGTGGTAAGTTGCCCATTGTCATGAAGCAGGGCACGCTCTCCGATGAGCAGATGGACAAAGGCCTGACCGAGCGCAAGGCAGCCGATATTGTAAACAGCGGCGACCAGGCTGCCATCATTGCCAACGGCTTGCAGGATTTCCGTCGTGACACCGTTTGGGTGAGCCTTCAAGACTCTCTCTACAAGAAGGACGGCTTCGTGGCCGACTCTCTGCGCTACATCCCCTTCTCCGGCGGCGACACCTTCGAGATCATCGCTTGCCCCAACACGACCAAGTCCGGCGCCATCATTCAGGTGATGGAGTGCAACGCCCCCTATGATAGCTACCTCAAGGGTATGGGTAAGCGCGGTGCCCGTTTGATTTACAACAATAAGGAAGCTGCAGAAGCCAAGGGTGCTTATCCCGGCCTGAAGATTGGTGATGCAGGTAATGGTTGGAACAACAATGCCGGCAACTGGGAATAATTCCCTGATGAGCTACAGTCTATCCATCCGCACTTGTGCGGGTGGATTTTCTTTTCTCGTCCACAGTGTAGCTTCCGGGCAGCTGGTCATCGAAGATACGGTGCCGGCGAAGGAAGGTGAGTCGGAGGCGGACAACTTTGCCCGACTGCTCACACATCCCCGTTTGTTGGGGCGCGACTACGAGCGCGTGCGTTTCCTGTCCAATGCGCCCACTACGCAGATTCCTCTCGACGACTTTCGCCGCGAGGACATCGTGGCCATCTACCGTCAGGTGTTTTCCGAGAGCACGGCGCGTGCGGAAGATCTGGCCGTACAGATACTTCCCGGCCTAGAGGTGGTCTGCATCTACCATTTGCCCTCTGCCATAGAGCAGGCGCTCAGAGAGGTGTTCCCTCAGGCCACCATACAGAACTTCCCTGCCTGCCTGATGGCGTATGTCGCCTCCCGGGCTCAGGGTATGCGCTCGGCGGACTATGAGGGAGGACATCGCGGTGCCGTCGCTTTTCACGTTGTGGTTGAAGGCTCCAATCTTCTTGTTGTGGCCACCTCCCGCGGTCGTCTGCAGTATGCCAACTCGTTTGTTTGCGAAAACGATGCCGACCGTCTCTATTTCCTTCTGAGTGTGTGGCATCTGCTGCAGATGGATTCGCAATACGACACGTGTAACCTCTATGACGTTTCGCCCGAATTCCAGAATCGGGTGCATGAGTTCATTGCTTCGGTGAAGTCGCAGGCTCTGCCTTCTTTGGTGTATCTCTAGCCTATGCGCGTCATCACGGGGAAATACAAGGGTCGTCACTTCGAGGTGCCACGTACGTTCAAGGCGCGGCCCACGACGGATTTTGCCAAGGAGAATCTCTTCAATGTGCTCAACGGCTACCTCGACTGGTCGGAAGGGCCGGTGGCTTTGGATCTTTTCAGCGGCACCGGCAGCATCACTCTGGAGTTAATCTCGCGCGGTTGTTCCCGTGTCATCAGTGTGGAGAAGGACCCGCTTCACCACCGGTTCATCAAGAGCTTCGTGGAGCAGTTGGGCGACACGGCGGCGCTTCCTTTACGCGCGGACGTGTTCCAATTTTTAAACAGGTGTCGGGAGCAGTTCGATTTCATCTTTGCCGATCCGCCTTATCAGTTGGAGAATATTGAGGAATTGCCCGACCTGGTGCTCTCACGCAGTTTGCTTCGTGAGGGCGGCCTTTTTGTTTTGGAACACGGCAAGGCTCAGGATTTCTCTTCTCATCCGGCGTTCGTTGACCATCGCGCCTACGGCAGTGTCAACTTCTCCTTCTTCAGCCTTTCTTCCCCTGCGTGATCCAGGGCCTTTTGTAGAGTGTCTGGGTGAGTCCGCGCACAAAGAGATAAGAGAGAAAGGCCGCCCACAGTCCGTGGTTGCCGTATAGCGGGCCCCACCACCAATAGAGGACGAAGAACGTAGTCATGCCGACGGCAGTGGCCAGAAGCATGCCGCGCGTGTCGGTCTCGCCGATGAAGATGCCGTCCCAAATGAAGGTGGCGACGCTGCAGAGCGGGATGAGCAGGGTCCAGGGTTGATACACCTGCGCCGCCTGCACGACATCGGCATTGTTGGAGAGCAGCGAGAGAAACGGTCTGCCTCCGAGGCCGTAAGCCGCGGTAAAGAGTACCACCATCAGCCCTCCCCACAGGAACAGACGTCCGACGGTCATGCGATGCAGTCTCGTGTTGCCGGCCCCTACGGCGCGTCCGACAATGGCCTCTCCGGCGCAGGCAAATCCGTCCATGATGTAGCTGTAGAGGGTGAAGAGCTGCATGAGCATGGTGTTGACGGCCAGTGCGGTGTCGCCCAGCGATGCTCCTGCCGCGATGAAATAGAAGTGGATGGCGATGAGGCAGAGCGTGCGCAGAAAGAGGTCCTTGTTGAGATTGAAGAAGCTGAGCATGGCGCTCACATCCAGTGCCGTGTGCCAGGAGAGCACGGGCAGGAAGCGGCGGTAGTGCCACCACCACAACACCACGGCGGTGAGCAGTCCGGCATATTGTGCCGCCACGGTGCCCAGGGCCACGCCGCGGAGCCCCATGTCGCAGCCGAAGACAAAGACGAGGGAGAGGAGTATGTTGGAGACGTTCTGCACAACGGCCACCCACATGGGCAGACGCGAATTCTGCATCCCCACATACCAGCCGGAGAAGACAAAAAGCAGCAGGGCGGCCGGAGCGCCCCAGATGCAGATGCGGAAATAGAGGGCGGCCAGGCGGCGCACCTCTTCCGAGGGATCAATCAGATACAGAGCCAGCTGTGATACAGGCGTCTGCAGCAGCACGAGGAGCAGGGAGAGGGCCAGCGCCACCACCGTGCCGCGTGCCAGCTGGTCCATGATGTCGTGCGGACTTTGCCGGCCGTAGGCTTGTGCCGTGAGTCCGCTGGTGCCCATGCGCAGGAAGCTGAACATCCAGTAGATGATGTTGAAGAGCATGCCGCCCACGGCGATGGCGCCCAGATAGACTTTGGCGCCGAGATGTCCCGTGATGGCAACGTCCACCAGCCCCAGCAGCGGCACCGTGATGTTGGACACGATGCTGGGCAGGGCGATGCGCAGTATTTCGCGGTTCAGAGCCATCCGGCTTCCTTATACCATTTGACGGTGGCGCGCACGCCGCGCTCCAGCGGCCATTCGGGAGCGAATCCCAATTCGTGCCGGGCGGGCTCGATGTCGCATTGCCAATTGCGTTGTGTCAGGATGTTGTACTTGTCGCGGTTCAGCACGATGAGGCGTTTCGTGCGCTGCATCCACCAGTCGCCGACGCTGCAGATGAGGCGCATGAGCCACAGCGGCGCCTTGACGTGCAGCACCCAGGGGTTCCCCAGCTCCTTCTGCACCAAATCGGAGAAGGTGCGCGAACTGTAGACCGCGCCGTCGGAGAGGAAATAGGCGCGCCCCAGAGCCTGTGGCGTCGTCAGCGCGCGGAAGACGGCTTGCACCAGATCGGCCACGTAGATGAAGGTGATGTCTTGCGGCTTGAGCCCTGCGGCAAAATCTATGTGGCCCTGTATGCTTTGCACCATGACGAAGTAGTCCTTCTCCCTGGGGCCGTACACGCCGGTGGGGCGCAGTATGGTGTAGGGGAAGCGCTCCACGGGCAGGGTGCGCAGAAATTCTTCTGCAGCCCATTTGCTCTCGCCGTAAGCCGTGTTGGGTCGGGCCTCGTCATCGGGGCGTATGGGTTGATAGGGCGGCGTCTCTCGCACGGCGCCGAAGACGCTCAGGCTGCTGATGAAGACGAAGCGTTCCGGCACCAGATCCGTCTCCATGAGTGCTTCCGCCAGATGGCGGGTGCCCTCGGTGTTGGTGCGGAAGAAGTCTTCGCGGCGCAGACATTTGGTGGCGCCTGCGGCGTGGACGATGTAGTCGAAGCGGCCGCAGACTTTCAGCTGTGCTTTCAGCGATTCGGGGTCGGAGAGTTTGAGTTCGACGAAATGTATGCGCGGGTCCTGCAGATAGGCTTTGCTGCTGGTCTGGCGCATGGCGGCCCAGGTTTCGTAGCCCTGTCGAAGGGCTTCTTCTACGATAAAACTGCCGATGAAGCCGCTGGCTCCGGTTACAAGTATACGTTTCATTGGGATGCGGTGTTACGTATGGTTTTGAAGGCTGCCGGGAGGAAGTTCACCAGGGCTGAGGCGGTCACGCTGTGTTCGCCCAAAGCGTCGCGGGCGGCATCTCCGGCGAGGGCGTGAAGCGAGACGCCCACGAGGGCGGCCTCCCACGGGGAGTAGCCTTGCGCTATGAGACTGACGATGATGCCGGTCAGCACGTCTCCGCTGCCGGCGGTGGCCATACCGTTGTTGCCCCAGGGGCAGACATAAGCCTCGGATTCATCGCCTCCGGGTGGCAGGATGTGTGTGGGGTGCCCCTTCTTCACGATGATGAAGCGGGAGAGATCAGCGCCAGCCTCTTTCAGCCTCTGCCATTCTCCGCCGTGCGGGGTGATGACGGTGCCGTCTGGCACGTCTTTCGTCCACTCGGGATGCCGGGCCAGGATGTTGAGCGCATCGGCGTCGAGCAGCAGTGGCTTTCCGGCGGTGAGGACACATTGGCGGTGAAGCGCCTGAGCGCTGTCGTCACGGGTGCCCAGAGCCGGCCCTGCGGCAACGGCGCTGAAAGGCGCAGGATCCACTGCCTGCGTGTAGTGTGTCTCCGAAGGGTCGTGCATGAGCACGGCTTCAGGCACAGCCACCTGCAGGATGTCGTTGTTGCGGCGGGGCAGACAGACGCACACCTTGCCGACGCCCGTTGCCAGAGCGGCCCTTGCAGCGAGTATCGACGCTCCGCCCATGCCCCATTGTCCGGCGATGAGCAGAGCCTGCCCGAAGGTGCCTTTGTGGCCGTCGGCGGGGCGCTCTTTGAGGAGCCTGTGGAGCATTGCAAGCGTGATTGTCGTCATTTCTGTGACAAAAGTACGAAAAAAGTGGGATATTTGAAATATTTCTTCTAACTTTGCCTGCAAAAAGATGAAAAAGACACTCTTCACAGCTGTTTGTCTGCTCTCCTGCCTCCTGCTCCGGGGGCGGACCATTGCGGTTTTCGGTGACTCCTATGTGGCTAACCATCGTGCTCCGAAAGAGGAGACCTGGCACGCCAAGTGGGCTGTGCGCCACGGGTATGAATATCAGAATGTAGGGCGCAACGGCGGCTGCGTTGCCTTCGATCGTACCCGGGAGCGCTTCGGACCCGCCATGACGGTGCGCTATGCGCAGCTCTCGCCCGAGGCCGACATCGTGCTCATCATCGCCGGTCACAACGATGCCGACAAGTGTGGTTGCAATAAGGATTCGCTCCGTATGTTCCGCGACTCGCTGGCTGTTGTGATTGACCGCATCCGCCTGCAGTGTCCCCGGGCTCGTGTGGGCTATGTGACGCCTTGGGCGGTGGACCGTCCGGGCTTCGAGGGCATCCACAGGGCCATACTAAAGGTGTGTCGGAAAAAGAAGGTGCCCGTCCTGGACAATTTCCGCAAAGACTGCCCCGTGCACGTGCTTGATGCGGAGTTTCGTCGCCGCTATTTCCAGGCGCCGCAGGACAAGGCGCACCTCAACGCTGCCGGCCACAATCTCTATCTGCCTTACGCCGAGCGTTGGATGGACACTTGGGTTACGAAAGAATGATGCCGATGAAGCCGCAGACGATGCCGTAGGCAAATCCCGCGAGTACCTGTGCCAGCGTGTGCTGAAGCAGCACCATGCGCGAGGACATCACACAGCCCGAAAGCAAAAGCAACAGACAGAGCCACCAGACGGGGTTATAGTTGAGCAGCAGGCTGTAGGCCACCAAGGCGCCGACGGCAGCGCCGGCGGCCGCCGAATGCATGCTGATTTTCCACCAGATGTTGATAATGGTGCAGCCGCACTGCAGCATCAGTGAAGCCACGATGAGCGCGCCGGCGAATGCGGGCATATGGACGTTTTCAATGATAGAGAAGCAGCACAGGTAGGAGACAATGTGCAGGAGGTAGGGCACGAAGCGGCGATGACGTCGGCTCAGCTCTGCGGTCGACCATCCGTGGGCCTTGCGGTAGAGCATCACACCCACCCACGGGATGAGCACAGTGAAGAGATAGACAACGGCCAGCAGCCACAGCTTGAAGCTCCAGGGCAGCAGCGAGAGATAGGTCACGGTGAGCAGCACCGCGAAAGCTACGGTAGGGTAGTAACTCGGCCGGAAGATAAGGGAGACGGTGCGGGCCAGAGTGAGAAAGTTAAAAGAGCGGGGTCGTTTCATTTTCTGTATCGTGCGGGTGGATATCCGAGTTGTTCGCGGTATTTGGCCACGGTGCGCCGGGCGATGTCGTAGCCTTGTTCCCGGAGCGCCGTGCAGAGCGCCTCGTCGCTCAGGGGCGCCGTTTTGTCTTCGGCCTCGACGAGGGCTTTCAGGGCGGCCTTCACCTTGCGGGTGGACACCGCTTCACCGTCCTGCGTGCTGCTGCCCGAGAAAAACCATTTGAGGGGATAGATGCCGTAGGGCGTCTCCACGTATTTCGAGGAGGTGACGCGCGAGACGGTGCTGAGATTCAGTCCGGTCTTTTCGGCCACATCCTCCAGTCGCATGGGGCGCAGCAGGTTCTCGTCGCCTTCGCGGAAGAAGGGCCTCTGCAGCCTGATGATGGCTTTCATCACGGCCGTCATGGTGAGGCGGCGCTGCGTCAGCGCATCGATGAACAGCTGTCCGCGTTCGCGGTATTCGCGCACGAAGGAGGCGCTCTCTTCGCTGCCGCTGTCGTCCGCCTCGGAGCTCAGACGCAGGGAGGGCACGTCGCCCTGATTGAGTGAGAGGCGCAGGGTCCCCTCGTCGTCCATTTCCACGATGAAGTCGGGCTTGATGGTCTCGGTAGCGCGCCCCACGGGGTCGCTCGGGTTGTTGCCCGGTCGGGGATTCAGATGCTGCACTTCGCGGCGCAGACGCTCCACTTCCGTGTCGGTGAGATCCATCTTGTCCTGTATGCGATCCCAGCGTTTGCCGGTGAAATCGTCCCAATGGCGTTCGAACACGGTGCGCAGCCGCTGACTGGGGTGTTGCAGCAGCAGACATTCCTTCAGATTTCTCGCACCGATGCCGGGCGGGTCAAACTGTTGCAGCACCGCGAGCATCCTCCCGACTTCCTCCTCCGAGGCCGAGAGACTGTGGTAGATTTCCAACTCGTCGGCAATCTGGCTGAGCGGCTTGGTGATGAAGCCGTTGTCGTCGAGCGAACCGATGAGGTATTCCAGGATGTCGCGTTCGTGGTCGCTCAGGTCGTATTCGCCCATCTGTTCCGTGAGGCGGTCGTAGAAGGAGAGTGTCTCGCCCCGTTCGCCCATCTCATAGGTCAGCGGACTGCGGCGGGTGCCGCCGCCGGTGTGGCGCTTCTCCAGCCAGGGATTCTCCATGCACTCCGCCTCCACGCGCTCCCTCAGTTCGTCGAGCGAGAGCGCCGTCAGCCGGGCGGCCAGGAGCTGCTGCGGGGTGAGCTGCAGGCGTTGCTCCTGCGTCAGGGTTTGGGTCTGTGTTTGTGAGAGCGTCTGTGCCACTTAGTCGCGGATGAGTTTGTAGTCGAGCTGCTTGCGGTAGAGGTCGGCGCGCGCCACCTGTATCTTCACTTGATCGCCCAGGGTGTACTGGCGATGGGTGCGGCGTCCGCGCAGGCAGTAGTTTTTCTCGTCGAATTCGTAGTAGTCGTCGCAGAGGTCGCGCAGCGGCACCATGCCTTCGCACTTGTTCTCGTTGACCTCCACGTAGAGTCCGTATTCCGTCACGCCGGAGATGGTGCCTTCGAACACTTCGCCCAGGCGCTCCTTCATGTATTCCACCTGCTTGTATTTGATGCTGGAGCGCTCGGCCTGTGCGGCGAGCTGTTCCATGTCGCTGGAGTGGTCGCACAGTTCCTCGTATTTCTCGCGGTTGGCGCTGCGTCCGCCCTGTGCGTAGCGTGTCAGCAGTCGGTGCACCATCAGGTCGGGATAGCGGCGTATGGGCGAGGTGAAGTGGGTGTAGTAGGGGAAGGCCAGTCCGTAGTGTCCGATGTTGTGCGTGGAGTAGCGGGCCTTCATCATGGAGCGCAGCGTGAGCAACTCGATGACGTTCTGCTCCTTCTTGCCGCGTATGTCGGCCATGAGTCGGTTGATGCTTTGGCTGATGCCTTTCGTGTCGTGTCCGGCCTTGAATTTGTAGCCGAACTTCTGCACGAAGCCCGTGAGGTTCATCAGCTTGTCGGGGTCGGGCGTCTCGTGGATGCGGTAGACGAAGGTCTTCTGCGACTGGTTCTGCTTTTTGCCTTTTTCACGAGATACCTTGCCGATGCTCTCGGCCACCGTGCGGTTGGCCAGCAGCATGAATTCCTCGATGAGCTTGTTGGCGTCCTGGCTCTTCTTGAAATAGACGGAGAGGGGCTTGCCCTCCTCGTCGATCTCGAAGCGCACCTCCGTGCGGTCGAAGTCCACGCTGCCCGCCTCGAAGCGTTTGGCGCGCAGGACTTTGGCAAAGCGGTCCAGCTGACGCAGCTCTTCGGCGTAGTCGCCGTCCTTGCCCTCGAGGATTTCCTGCACCTCTTCGTAGCAGTAGCGGCGGTTGCTGCGCGTCACCGTGTGGGCCAGATGCCAGTCCTTCACCTCGCCTTTTTCGTTGATTTTAAACACGACGCTGTAGGTCAGCTTGTCTTCGTCGGGGCGCAGCGAGCAGATGAGGTTGCAGAGCCTTTCGGGCAGCATCGGCACGGTGCGGTCCACCAGATAGACGCTCGTGGCGCGCTTCTGCGCCTCGCGGTCGATGATGCTCCCTTCCGTCACGTAGGCGCTCACGTCGGCGATGTGCACGCCCACTTCCCACAAGTGCTCCCCGATCTGGCGGATGGAGAGCGCGTCGTCGAAGTCCTTGGCGTCGCGCGGGTCGATGGTGAAGGTGAGCACATCGCGCATATCCTCCCGTCGGTCGATTTCCTCCTGAGGGATCTCCAGGGGGATCTTCTCTGCGGCGGCCTCTACGGCTTTGGGGTAGGTGTAGGGCAGCCCGTATTCGGCCAGTATGGCGTGCATCTCGGCGTTGTTCTCGCCGGTGGCGCCCAAGATGTCCACCACCTTGCCGATGGGGTTCTTGGCGTCTTCGGGCCACTCCACGATTTTCACCACCGCCTTGTCGCCGTTCTTGCCCTTCTTGAGGTTGCTGCGGGGGATGATGATGTCGGTGGCCAGCGTGCGGTCTTCGGTGAGCAGATAGGCGTATTCCTTCCTCACTTGCAGCGTGCCGACGAATTGCTTGTCGGCTCTCTCGAGGATCTCGATCACGCGGGCCTCGCGGATGTGGTTCTTGCGTCGGGCCATCATGCTGACGCGCACCCTGTCACCTTCCATGGCGCGCATCGAGTTGCGCTCGGCCACGAAGATGGGCTCTCCGCCCTCATCGGGCAGGAAGGTGTTCTTGCCGTTGGCTTTGCGGTGGAATTTGCCGTCCATCACGCCCGTGACGTCGTTCAGCTGATAGCAGTATCGGGGCGATTCGCGGATGTAGTCCTCCAAGAGCAGATCCTGAAGGATGTCGGCCACCAGCTGCCTGGCCGGCGGGGTGGTCAGTGAGAAGTTGCGGCAGATGGTGCGCTGCTCGTATGCCGTGGTGGGGTTTTGCTGAAACATCTCTTCGATGTCGCGCCTCAGGTCCTTTTTCCTGATGCGCCGAATGCCGGTTTTTTTTCTTCCCATAGCCTTGTTTGCTCGTTAATTCACAGGCAAAGATAACAAAATATCTTCATTTCGGCGGCTTTTCCATTATTCTTTAAACTTTAAACTTTAAACTTTAAACGAAAAACCGTACCTTTGCCGTCGATTATGCGTGGCTTACCCATCAAATCCGAGCGTGCCAACACCGTAACCCACCTGGCGGGGGCCGCTTTTGCCCTCTCGTCCATCTGGATGGTGTGGCCTGCGGTGCACCACAGCTGGCAGATGGCCTTCGGTGTCTTGTTTTTCATCGTCGGCATGTTCATCATGTTTGCCCTGAGCGCCTCCTATCATTGGGTGTATCCGGGCCGTGCGAAGCGCGTCATGCGCATCTTCGACCACATTGGCATCTACGTCATGATTGCCTGCTCCTACACGCCGCCGTCCTCGGGGGCATCTTCTATAAGGTGTTCGCCATGGGCCGCTTCCCCCGCCTTTCGCTGGCGATTTATCTGACGATGGGATGGAGCGTCTTGCTGGTCTTCAAGCCCGTCATGGCGCAGCTCTCTCCTCTGGCCATTGCGCTGCTGGTGGCCGAGGGACTGATTTACTCTGCCGGCACGTGGTTTTTCGCCCACGACGACAAGAAGCACTTCCACGCCATCTGGCACATCTTTGTCCTCCTGGGTTCCATGGCCCATTGGAGCGTGGTGCTCTGCCTGCTGCTGGAGTGAAAAAGGTCCAGCGGATTTTTTAGGATTCAGGATTCAATTGGCCACGCCTTCTTACCTCATACTTTTTACCCTGAGTCTGTCGAAGGGTCTTACCTCTTACTTCTATTTTATTGGGCGCAAAAATAGGTATTTTGACGAAAACATTATGCATTTTTCCTTGATTTTAACAAAAAACATGTTACAAAGCAGAAAATCAGCGCCTTTTGGCGCGGTGCGAACAGAAATCAGGCACCTGAAAGTATGCCTGCCATCGGCCTTCAGCCGCCGTTTTGAACACTCTGAGAACAGTCTGACGACAGTCTGAGGAGCATTACGATTAAGCGAGTACAGAGCCAAGCTTGTTTGTGCTCTGTCGAGCGTGAGTAATGTCTGCGGCTTGCCGCGAGCCCTTGACTTTCAAATCCGGTGCAAAGATACGACAGCGACATTGCGGTCTAAAATTTTTGAGCAACTTTTTTCAAAAATTTTTTTTTGAGGGTGTGTTCGAGAACTGCCAACACTGCAACACTTTTGCCCTGCTTGATACCATTAAATTTAATTTAAAGCATTTGTACCAAGGCATCGGAAATATAAAAAAAACGCCCTACTCTCACGAGCAAGGCGGATCATGATGTATGCGTTATTTCTCCGATGAAATCTATATTTTTGCTCCGAGTATAGGGGGGCGAACAGCTGCGCGCCCTGACCTCCGCCGCCCTCAACATCGGCATGCGCAATGTGAATCTCCACGCCCAAGCCAGGGCCTACAGCCTCGCCTTCTTTACTTCAGCCAGTCGAGCAGCTCGATGGTGCCGGCATCCTGCTCGATGTCCAGCGCGGGGACGTATTCCGTCATCTTCGAACGAGCCCGTGTAGCTGCGGAAAATCACCTGAAAGGTCGAGTCGGTCTCGTCGCCCAGCGTGACATACATCAGGTCGGGATGCTCCCGGGCAGGGCTCCAGTCGTAGTTGCTGTGGCAGTAGTTGCTGACGCCCTCGCGGGCCATATCGGCCGTGATGACAGCGGTCTTGCCGCCGCAGGACGACAGCAGCAGGAGCGACAGGGCAAAGAAAAGGGCAAACGGCTTCACGGGGCGGGAGAGATTTACTTGTTCAGCGTCCAGGAGAAGCCGTCCTTGGTGTCCTTCACCTCGAAGCCCAGCTCCGTGAGGCGGTCGCGGATGGCGTCGCTCAGAGCCCAGTTTTTCTCGGCCTTGGCCTGCTGGCGCTGCTCCAGGAGCATGTCGACCACGGCGCCGTAAGCCGCCTCGCGCTCCTTGCTGCCCTCGCCGGCCTCGGCCTTGAGGCCCAGGATGTCGAAGGCAAAGGTCTGGAAGACGTCCTTCAGCGCGGCAGCCACCTCGGCGGTGATGCTGGTGTGACGGTCCAGGACGCTGTTGATGAGGCGACATGCCTCGAAGAGCTCGCTGATGACCAGCGGAGAGGCCATATCGTCGTTCATCGCGTCGTAGCAGCGCTGGCGCAGCTCGTCCACCTGCTTCATCTCCACCTGGGGCTGGCCCTTGGTCTTCATGCCCTCGGAGAGGCGACCCAAAGCCTTCCAGCCCTCCAGCAGGCGGGCAAGACCCTTCTCGGCAGCCTGCAGCGCCTCGTTGGAGAAGTCCACCGTGGAGCGGTAGTGCGCCTGAAGGATGAAGAAGCGGATGGTCATCGGCGAATAGCCGCGCTCCAGGCGCTCGTGGTCGCCGGCGAAGAACTGGGGCAGGGTGATGAAGTTGTTGTACGACTTGCCCATCTTCTTGCCGTCGATGGTGATCATGTTGTTGTGCATCCAGTAGTGCACCATCTGGCTGCCCTGAGAGGCTACGGCCTGCGCGATCTCACACTCGTGGTGGGGGAAGACCAGGTCGAGGCCGCCGCCGTGGATGTCGAAATGGTCGCCCAGATATTTGCGGCCCATCGCCGTGCACTCGCAGTGCCAGCCGGGGAAGCCTTCGCTCCAGGGCGAGGGCCAGTGCATGATGTGCTCGGGCATGGCCTTCTTCCACAGGGCGAAGTCGGCCTGATTCTTCTTCTCGCCGACGCCGGAGAGTTCGCGGCTGGCGTCCTTGATGTTCTCCAGAGAGCGGCCCGAGAGCACGCCGTACTTATGGTCCTTGTCGTATTTCTCCACATCGAAATAGACGGAGCCGTTGCTCTCGTAGGCATAGCCGTTGTCCATAATCTCGCGCACCAGCTGCTGCTGCTCGATGATGTGGCCGGTGGCGTGCGGCTCGATGGAGGGCGGCAGACAGTTGAGGGCGTTCATCGCCTCGTGGAAGCGGTTGGTGTAGTATTGCGCCACCTCCATGGGCTCCAGGCTCTCCAGGCGGGCCTTCTTGGCAATCTTGTCCTCGCCCTCGTCGGCATCGTGCTCCAGGTGGCCCACATCGGTGATGTTGCGCACGTAGCGCACCTTGTAGCCCAGATGGCGGAGGTAGCGGAAGAGCAGGTCGAAGGTGATGGCCGGACGGGCGTGGCCCAGATGGGCGTCGCCATAGACGGTGGGGCCGCAGACATACATGCCCACACGGCCCGGAGTGAGCGGGCGGAAGAGTTCCTTCTGGCGGGTGAGCGTATTGTAGATGAGGAAATTCTGTTCCATAGCGGAGAAATAATCTTTTTACCTTATGAAAAGTGTTTCACTGCATAGAGCCGCCCACGATGTCGAGCAACTCGCTGGTGATGGCGGCCTGACGGCCCTTGTTGTACTGTATGCGCAGTTCGTCGAGCAGTTCGTTGGCGTTGTCCGTCGCCGTCTGCATTGCCACGGTGCGGGCGGCGTGTTCGGCCGCCTGGGCGTCGAGCATCACGGTGTACATCTTCATGGCCAGCGCGTCGGGCACGAGGGCCTGAAGCAGCGCTTCGCGTGAGGGCTCCATGATGTTGGCCGAGGCTTCTTCACCGGCTTCGCCGACATTGAGCGACAGCGGCAGCAGCGCTTCGCGGGTGAGCATCTGTGAGGCGGTGTTCTTGAAATGCATGTAGATCAGCTCCACGCCGTCGAGACGGCCCCCGAGGAAGTCGTCGGCCAGCGAGAGCGCCAGACGGGAGGCGTCGGCGTAGGCGGGCTTGTCGCCCCGCTCCACGTAGTCGCGCTCCAGGGAGAGCCAGCTCCCCTGGCCTTTGGCCCATTTGACGAGCGCCTGATCCGGCTTGCGGCCCATGACGATGAGGCGCACGTGCAGACCCTCCTCGCGATATTGCTCCAGAGCGGCGACGGTCTGACGGATGACGCCCGCGTTGTAGCCGCCGCAGAGGCTCGTGTTGCTGGCGATGACGATGAGGGCGACGGTCTTCTTCTCCTCATGGGGTGTGCAGAGCGGATGACGGACCTCGCCGCTGACGGCCATGCGCATGATGCCCTCCAGCTGCCGCTGATAGGGCAGGGCGCCCTCGATGGCGGACTGCGCCTTGTGCAACTTGGCCGAAGCCACCAGCTTCATGGCGGAGGTGATCTTCAGCGTGCCGCCGACGCTGGTGATACGTCCTTTGATTTCTTTAAGCGATGGCATTGCAAACGTTCTGTGCGGTTTCGCGTATGATATTCTCGATGGAATCGTCGATCTTGCCCTCGCCGAGCGGACGGATGACATCGTCCTGATGGGCGGCGCGCAAGAGTTCGAGGAAGCGCTCCTGGAAGTCGGCCACCTGGTCCACGCGGATCTTGGCCATGAGGCCCTTGGTGCCGCAGTAGAGGATGGCAATCATCTCGCCCACGGGCATGGGGCTGTATTGGGGCTGGATGAGCAGCTGGTTGTTCTTGCGGCCGCGGTCGATGGCCATAGCGGTGACGGCGTCCATGTCGCTGGAGAACTTGGAGAAGGCCTCCAGTTCGCGATACTGGGCCTGGTCGATCTTCAGCGTGCCGGCCACCTTCTTCATGCTCTTGAGCTGGGCCGAGCCGCCTACACGGCTCACGGAGATACCCACGTTGATGGCGGGGCGGAAGCCCTGGTTGAAGAGGTCCGTCTCGAGGAAGATCTGGCCGTCGGTGATGGAAATCACGTTGGTGGGGATGTAGGCCGAGACGTCGCCGGCCTGCGTCTCGATGATGGGCAGCGCCGTGAGCGAGCCGCCGGCCTTCACATGGCCCTTGAGGCACTCGGGCAGGTCGTTCATCTGCTCGGCCATCTCCTGCTGCTCGATGATCTTCGCGGCGCGCTCCAACAGACGGGAGTGCAGATAGAAGACGTCGCCGGGATAAGCCTCGCGGCCCGAGGGGCGGCGCAGGATGAGCGACACCTCACGGTAGGCTACGGCCTGCTTTGAGAGGTCGTCGTAGACCACCAGGGCGTGGCGCCCGGTGTCGCGGATGTATTCGCCGAGGGCGGCGCCGGCAAAGGGGGCAAAATATTGCATCGCGGCGGGATCGGCGGCGGTGGCGGCGATGACGCAGGTGTAGGGCAGGGCGCCCTTCTGGCGCAGTGTCTCCACCAAAGCGGCTACGGTGCTGCCCTTCTGGCCGATGGCCACGTAGATGCAGTAGACGGGATCGCCCGCCTCGTAGTTGCTGCGCTGGTTGATGATGGTGTCGATGGCGATGGCTGTCTTGCCGGTCTGGCGGTCGCCGATGATCAGTTCGCGCTGTCCGCGGCCGATGGGGATCATGGCGTCCACGGACTTGAGGCCCGTCTGCAGCGGCTGCTTCACGGGCTGGCGGAACACCACGCCCGGAGCCTTGCGCTCCAGCGGCATCTCGAAGGTCTCGCCCGTGAGCTCGCCTTTGCCGTCGAGCGGCTGGCCCAGCGGATTGATGACGCGGCCGAAGAGCGACTCGTTGACCTTGATGGAGGCAATGCGCCCGGTGCGCTTGGCAATCATGCCCTCGCTCACCTTCTCGGCACCGCCGAAAAGCACGGCGCCCACATTGTCTTCCTCCAGGTTCATGACCACAGCCATGACGCCGTTCTCAAACTCCAGCAGTTCGCTCATCTCGGCATTCCGCAGTCCGTAGAGGCGGGCCACGCCGTCGCCCACGGTCAGCACGGTGCCCACCTCCTCGAAGCGGCTGCTCGAATCGATGTCGTGCAGCTGCTGCAGGAGCACTTCACTCACTTCGCTGGCTTTGATTTTGTTCATACGATTCTCTTGTTTTTATCGATGAAATGATTCTTGATGATTTCAAACTCGTGACTCAGGGAGAGGTCCAGACGAAGGTCGTCGAGCTGGAAGATGAAACCGCCCATGATGTCGGGGTTGACCGTCTCCTCCAGAAGGACCTCCGAGGCCTCGCGGCTGTGCTCCTCCACCATGCGCTTCACGCGGGCGGCCACCTGGCCCGAAAGCGGCGTGGCCGTGATGAGGTGCACCTGGCTCACATGCTTCTTCTCGCGGTAGAGCGTGACGTAGTTGTGGGCAATGAAGAGCATCAGGTTCTCCCGCTTGTGCTGCAGGACGAGGGCGGCGAACTTCGTCCACACCGCCCCGGCCTTCTCCTTCGGCGTCTCCACCGTTTCGACCAGGACGCGCAACTTGTCCTCGCGGGACAAGAGCGGATTGGCCAGCACGCGACGCAGCTCCTCCGTGGCGAAATATACCCGGATGAAGCGCTGCACACGCTCATAGACCTGGGTCTCCGCCCCGTTTTCGAGGGCGAAGTCCAGCAATGCCTTGGCATAGCGTTTGGCGATGACTCCGATATACATGCCGACGGTTTAAATGCTCTCCTTTTCCTTTTCGTCCAAGAGGCGGTTGATATAGTCCATCTGGGCCTGATCCGCCCTGAGGTTCTGACGCAACACCTTCTCCGCAATCTCCACGCTGAGCAGACCCACCTGACGGCGGATGTCGCGCACGGCATCCTCCTTCTCCGCCTCAATCTGCTGACGGGCTTCGTTCATCACCTTTTGGGCGGCCGCGGTGGCGTCTTCACGCGCTTTGGCGATGATGTCCTGCCTCATGCGGGCCGCTTCGTCGAGGATCTTGCTCTGCTGCTCCTGAGCCTCCTTGAGGAGACGCCCGGTCTCCTCCTGCACCTTCTCCAGCTTCTCGCCGGCCTCCTTGGCCTTGGCGACGCCTTCGTCGATGTAGCGGGCGCGCTCGTCGAGCATGCCGGTGATGGCGGGCCAGCCGAATTTGGTCAGCACGAAGAGCACTGCGGCAAAGGCCACGAGCATCCAGATGAAGAGTCCGCTATCGGGAATTAACAGGGACATGTTGTGAAGGTCTTGGGTTTAGTTGGCCAGAAGACAAACAACAACGGCAAAGAGGCTCACGCCCTCGACCAGAGCGCCGATGATGATCATGGCGGTCTGCGTCTTGCCGATGCTCTCGGGCTGACGGGCCATGCTGTCCATGGCGGCGCTGCCGATCTTACCCAGTCCCAAACCTGCACCGATGGCTACCAGACCGGCACCCAGTGCTGCTGCACCCTTGGTGGAGAGAATCTCCAAAAGAATCATTCCTAACATAACTGTACTGTTTTTATAGGTTATTGTATTGTTTTTGTCGGTTTAATCGTGATGATGATGCGCCTGCGAGAGGCCGATGTAGATGCTCGAAAGCATGGTGAAGACAAAGGCCTGGATGAAGGCCACCAAGAGCTCCAGGCAGTCCAGGAAGACGGCCAGCAGCACGCTCACCACACTCATCATGCCGTTGCCGGCGCCGGGCATCGTGGTGGCGGTGATGAAGATCACGCTCAGGACGCCGATCAGGGCGCAGTGGCCCGCCAGGATGTTGGCGAAGAGACGGATGGTGAGCGAGAAGGGTTTGGTGAAGAGGCTGATGAACTCGATGACGGCCATCAGGGGACGCAGCCAGGCGGGCAGCTCGGGGTTCCAGAAGACTTCCTGCCAATAGGCTTTCGTACCGAAAACGTTGGTGATGACGAAGGTGAAGAGCGCCAGCGTCACCGTCACGGCGATGTTGCCCGTGAGGTTGGCCGAACCGGGAATGAGGCCCAGCAGATTGGTCAGGAAGATGAAGAAGAAGACCGTCAGCAGGTAAGGCGTATAGCGCGCCGTGTGCTCGGGGATGTTGGCCTTGATGATGTCTTGATAGACGAAGTTGACCATCATCTCCATCGAGCCGATGAAGCCTTTGGGCGCTGCGGCGGTGACGTCTCTCCTCTTATACCAGCGGGCCGTGCCGAGAATCATCAGGCAGAGCAGCACGCTGGCCAGAAGCAGGCCGGCCACGTTTTTGGTGACGGAGCAGTCGAATGCGGGCCGCTCGCCGGTGGCCACCTCGATGATCTTGCCGGCGTTGGGGCTCTCCTCCGGCGCGATGGCCAGACCCTCATAGGCCTCGTGGCCGTGGTGGAAACGGGCGGAAGAGAAAGCGTGCCAGCCCGTGTGCTCGCTGTAGACCAGCACGGGCAGCGGCATGGCTACAGACGTCTGGCCCACGTCGGTCAGATGCCACCAGTAGCTGTCGCCCACGTGGTCGAAAATCATGGCGGTCACATCAAGGTCCTGTTGTCCCTTCATACTTTGGCGCACACGCTGATGATGTCGTTGCTGACCTCCACATAGCCGCCGCGGATGAGGAGCTTCTCTTCTCCTGCCGCCGTCTGATAGCGGATCTCGCCCTCTGTGAGGGTGGAGACGATGCTGTCGTGGCCGGTCAGGACGGTGAAGCGCCCCCGTCCGCCGGGCACTTCGCAGAGTGTCACCTCGCCGTCAAAGAGCGTTTTCTCCGGGCTGTAGATGGTCAGTTTCATATTCCGTTAATGTTCTTTCGTTGGTTCTTACTGCGCAGCGGCCTCGGCGGCTTCTCTCAGCTTGCGGGCCTTCTCCTTGGCTTCTTCGATGGTGCCCACATTGAGGAACGCCTGCTCGGGCAGGTCGTCCACCTCGCCGTCGAGGATCATGTTGAAGCCCTTGATGGTGTCTTCGATGTTGACCATCACACCCTTCAGGCCGGTGAACTGCTCGGCCACAGTGAAGGGTTGGGAAAGGAAGCGCTGCACGCGGCGGGCGCGATTGACCGTCTGCTTGTCCTCGTCGGAGAGTTCGTCCATGCCCAAAATGGCAATGATGTCTTGCAGCTCCTTGTTGCGCTGGAGAATCTGCTTCACGCGCTGGGCGCAGTTATAGTGGTCTTCGCCGATGATGTTGGGGTCGAGGATGCGGCTCGTGGAGTCCAGAGGATCTACGGCGGGGTAGATGCCCAGCTCGGTAATCTTACGCGAAAGCACCGTTGTGGCGTCCAGATGGCTGAACGTGGTGGCAGGTGCGGGGTCGGTCAGGTCGTCGGCAGGCACATAGACGGCCTGCACGGAGGTGATGGAGCCCTTCTTCGTAGAGGTGATGCGCTCCTGCATCTTGCCCATGTCGGTGGACAGGGTGGGCTGATAACCCACGGCGGAAGGCATGCGGCCCAAGAGGGCGCTCACCTCACTGCCGGCCTGCGTGAAGCGGAAAATGTTGTCGATGAAAAGGAGGATATCCTTGGAGGTGCCCACGGCATCCGAGTCGCGGAAACTCTCGGCTACCGTCAGTCCGCTCAGAGCCACAGAGGCACGGGCCCCGGGAGGCTCCGACATCTGGCCGTAGACCAATGTTGCCTGGCTCTTGGCCACCTCGTCGTAGTCCACCGTCGAGAGGTCCCAACGGCCTTCTTCCAGACCCTTCTTGAACTCCTCGCCGTAGCGGATGACGCCGCTCTCGATCATTTCCCTCAGAAGGTCGTTGCCCTCACGGGTGCGCTCGCCGACACCGGCGAACACGGAGAAGCCGTTGTGCTTCTTGGCGATGTTGTTGATGAGCTCCATGATGAGCACCGTCTTGCCCACGCCGGCGCCGCCGAAAAGGCCGATTTTACCGCCTTTCAGGTAGGGCTCCAGCAGGTCGATGACCTTGATGCCCGTATAGAGCACTTCCTGCGAAGTGGTAAGCTCGTCAAACTTGGGGGGCTCCCTGTGGATGGGCAGCGCGCCGCTTCTCGAGAGGCTCTTCATGCCGTCCACGACATCGCCCACCACATTGAAGAGTCGGCCCTTCACCTGATCGCCCACAGGCATGGTGATGGGCATTCCCGTCACAGTGGCGTCCACGCCGCGGCTCAGGCCGTCGGTGGAATCCATAGCCACGCAGCGCACGGTGTTCTCGCCGATGTGCTGCTGCACCTCGATAATCAGATCACGCCCGTCGGGCCTCTTCACGATAAGTGCTTCATTGATGGCGGGCAAGTTGACGTTCTCTCCGCCCTCCGACTGGAAAGTCACGTCCACTACAGGTCCGATCACCTGAGACACCCGTCCTTTGATTTGTGCCATATTTCAGTGCTGTTTCTGTCTGTTTTCTGCGCAAAGATACGGATTTCGATTTTATCCGCCAAATTTTTTGCGCGATTTTTTTCAAATTGTTCCGTTGTTTTGGTCATTGTGTCAGAGCAATGCACACCCGGTCCTGGAAATCGCGCCCCGAGCGGGCTCTCACGATGCCCTGATTGATGATGGCGAAGCAGAGCTCGTGGCCCTCGCTGCTGATGCAATAGCCGGCCAGGGAGACGATGCCCTCCACGGTGCCCGTCTTGGCCCGGACGTTGTCTTCGGCCGGGGTCTCCTTCATGCGCTTCTCCAGAGTGCCGTCGACACCGGCGATGGGGAGCGCCTGCAGGAAGGGCTCGCGGACGGTCTCCTGCTGCCAGGCGTAGCGCAACACCTTCACCAGCAGCTCCACCGTGACGTAGTCGTAGAGCGAGAGTCCGCTGCCGTCGGCGATGAGGTAGTCCTTGGGCTCCAGAGAGAGTTCGCGCATCAGGCGCTCCACTTCGGCGGCGGCTTCGCGACGTCCGGCGCCGCGCTTGCCGCTCCTGTCGGCCAGCTGCTGGAACATGCTCTCGGCCAGCAGGTTGTCGCTCTCCTTGAGCATGGGCAGCATCACCTCGTCCACGCGCTGCAGCTCCGTCTCACTGAGCAGCGGAGCGCCGGGACTTTTGGGCTGGGAGATCTTGTCGTCCCAACACCAGCCCCACCCGGCTTCCTTCACGTAGGGCCGGTATTGGAAGTCGGCACCGAGCGCCTTAAGGGCGGTCACGGCGGTGATGATTTTCTGGCACGAGGCGGGTCGCATGCGCTGCCGGTAGCCTATGGCGTAGAGCAAAGAATCGTCGGTGAGGTCCCACACGGCCAGCGCCACCTGGGTGCTTTCGAAGAGGGAGTCCGTGAGCAGGCTGTCCAGCGCGGCTGTCGTGCGCTCCTTCCACGCGCCCTCGGCGTGCAATGCGAGGGCTATGCCGGTAAAAAAGGCAATTAAAAGTGTTTTTTTCTTCATATCGGCGGCAAAGATACTAAAAAAGTTGTAAATTTGCATTTGCAAACGACGAAAAACATGATACGCAAGTTCGATTTTCTGATTATCGGCGGCGGAGTGGCCGGTATGAGCTTTGCACTCAAAGTGGCCGACGCCGGCAAGGGCCGTGTGGCGCTGGTGTGCAAGACAACGCTCGACGAGGCCAACACGGCAAAGGCTCAGGGCGGCATCGCCTCGGTCACCAATCTCAAGGTGGACAACTTCGAGAAGCACATCAAGGACACGATGATTGCCGGCGACTACATCAGCGACCCCGCTGCTGTGGAGCAGGTGGTCAAAGGCGGTCCGGACGGCATCCGCGACCTGCTGCGTTGGGGTGTGAACTTCGACAAGAAAGAAGACGGCACGTTTGACCTCCATCGCGAGGGCGGCCACAGCGAATTCCGCATCCTCCACCACGCCGACGACACGGGCTTCGAGATCCAACGCGGTCTGATGGAAGCGGTGCGCAGCCATCCCAACATCAAGGTGCTGGAGAACCACTATGCCGTGGAGATCATCACGCAGCACCATCTGGGCCGTGAGGTCAACCGTCACATGACCGACATCGAGTGCTACGGCGCCTACGTCCTCGATCCCGACACGGGCAAGGTGGACACCTATCTCTCGCGTGTCACCCTCATGGCCACCGGAGGCACCGGTGCCGTCTATGCCACCACCTCCAACCCCAACATCGCCACCGGCGACGGCATCGCCATGGTCTATCGCGCCAAGGGCATCGTCAAGGACATGGAGTTCGTGCAGTTTCACCCCACGGTGCTCTATAACCCGGCGGAAACGCATCCCGCCTTCCTCATCACGGAGGCCATGCGCGGCTACGGCGGCATCCTCAAGCTGCCCAACGGCGAGGAGTTCATGCAGAAATACGACAAGCGCCTCTCCCTGGCGCCCCGCGACATCGTGGCGCGCGCCATTGACCGCGAGATGAAGATCCACGGACTCAAGCACGTTTGTCTCGACGTCACTCACAAAGATCCCGAGGAGACGCGCCATCACTTCCCCAACATCTACGCCAAGTGTCTGTCCATCGGCATCGACATCACCAAGCAGATGATTCCCGTTTGCCCCTCGGCGCATTATATGTGCGGCGGCATCAAGGTGGATCTCAACGGCGAGAGCACCATCCACCGTCTCTACGCTGTGGGCGAATGCTCCTGCACGGGTTTGCACGGCGGCAACCGTTTGGCCTCCAACTCCCTTATTGAGGCGGTGGTCTATGCCAACGCCGCTTCACGTCATGCGCTCTCCGTCATCGACGGCTATGAGTTCAACACCAAGGTGCCCGAGTGGAACGACGAGGGTACGATGTCCAACGAGGAGAAGGTGCTCATCGCCCAGGATATGCAGGAAGTGGGGCAGATTATGTCCAACTATGTGGGCATCGTGCGCTCCGACCTGCGTCTCAAGCGTGCGTGGACGCGCCTGGACATCATCTATGAAGAGACCGAGGAGCTCTTTCGCCGCGTGAAGCCCACGCGAGACATCTGCGAGTTGCGCAATATGGTCAACGTGGCCTATCTCATCACGCGTCAGGCTATGGAGCGTAAGGAAAGCCGCGGCCTCCACTACACCATCGACTATCCCAAGCACGCTTTGGACTGAGCCCTATAAATTTAGCCCTTGAAGAAGAATATCTTTGGCAATCTGATGATGATGGAGGGCCTCGCGCTGCTCTTCGCCATGTGTGTCAGCCTGTTCTACGGAGAGCCCGACTGGTGGGCCTTCCTCCTCTCGGCTTTTGTGAGCTGGACGGTGGGCGGCACGTGTCTGCTCCTGGGACGCCGTACCGCCGAGGAGCATTTCTCACGCGCCGACTCCTTCATGGTGGTGGCTCTCTCGTGGGTGGTCTTCTCGCTCATCGGCATGCTGCCCTTCATCCTCTTCATGCGCATGGACGTCGCCTCGGCCTTCTTCGAGACCATGAGCGGCTTCACGACGATGGGTGCCACCGTCATCACCGACATCGACGCAATGACCCACGCCACGCGCTTCTGGCGCGCCAACACGCAGTGGATGGGCGGTCTGGGCATCGTGGTGTTCTCCTTTGCCCTCATCCCGCTCTACGAGATGAAGAACGCCAACGTCTTTTCCGCCGAAGTCACCGGCATCGGCCTTGACCGCCTGCGCCCCAAGATCGGCTCCACGGCGCGCCGTCTGCTGCTCATCTATCTGCTGCTCACCTCGGTGTGCGCCCTTTTCTACTGGGCCGGGCCGATGAATCTCTACGATGCCGTCTGCCACGCCATGACTACAGTGGCCACCGGCGGCTTCTCCACTCACAGCGAGAGTATCGGATACTTCCACAGCGCCTATGTGGAGTATGTGGCCTCGGTTTTCATGCTGATTTCATCGGTCAATTTCTCCCTTTTCTACTACGTCAGCATCCGACGCGGACGGGTCATGCTGCGCAATGAGGAGCTTCACGCCTTCCTTTGGATCGTCTTTTTCCTGACGGGCATCTTTATGCTTCTCTTCCGCTATGCTCCGATGAGTGCGGAGGCTGTTGCCGTGGCGCCGCAGGGCCTGGAGCAGACGTTCCGCACGTCGTTCTTCCATGTGGCCACCGTCATCACCACCACGGGTTTTGCCGCCGAGACCTACGACTACGTCTCCTGGGGGGCGCCTTTCTGGATGCCCACGGTGTTCATCATGGCTCTGGGCGGTTGCGCAGGCTCTACGGCTGGCGGCATCAAAGTGATCCGTCTGCTGGTGAGTCTCAAGGCGGCCTTCAATGAGTTCCTGCTGCAGTTGCATCCGCGCGCTGTGGTGGCGGTGCGCATCTCGGGCCATGTGTTGCCTGTGGAGCGCGTTCGCCGCACGCTCACCTTTATCTTCATCTACATCTTCCTGGCCGTGTTGAGCATTTTCCTGCTTACCTGCATGGGGTTGGATGTCGACACGTCGATAGGCGCCAGCATCTCCTCTCTGTCCAATGTCGGTCCGGGTACGGGTCTGGTGGGCCCATCGGGCACGTTTGCCGAGGTGCCCGCTCTGGGTAAATGGATACTGTCACTGCTCATGGTCATCGGCCGTTTGGAAATCTTTACGGTGCTCTTCCTTTTCTTCCCCTCTTTCTGGCAGGAGCGGAAATGAATGCAAGTCGGTTTTATGGACAGGATTAAAGTCTTCATCACAGCAATGTTGCTTTGCTCGCTCACGGCGGGTGCGCAGCAGGACAGTGTGCAGGTCGTTAAGGAGAAGGCCAAGCCCATCTTCGGCATCACGCTGGTCAACCAATACATCTGGCGCGGACTGGACGAAGGCAACGTGTGTGTGCAGCCTACCGTCGGCGTAAGTAACAAAGGGCTCAGTTTTTCGGCCTGGGGCAGCGTGGGCTTCCAGCGCGACGACCTCAAGGAGTTCGATCTGCTGCTCTCCTACGCCACGCATGGATTCAACGTGGGCATCACTGACTATTGGTTCGGCCAGGGGCGTTATTTCCTCTACACCAACAACGAGACGACGCATGTCTTCGAGGCCAATGTGGGCTATGACTTCTTCGGCTATGTCTCCCTGCAGTGGTACACCAACTTCGCCGGCAACGACGGCAAAAACAATGGCGGTCACAGAGCCTACTCCAGCTATTTTGAACTTTTGGCACCCTTTCATGTGCTGACGCTCGACTGGAAGGCTGTCGTAGGTTTCGTGCCTTACGCCACATCGTTTTATAACACAAGCGGATTTGCCGTGACCAACGTGAGCCTGACGGCAACGAAGGACTTCCTCATCTGCAAGAAATACCATTTGCCTGTGTTCATCGGTTTGACGGTGAACCCCGATGCCAGCAAGGTCTATCTGATTTGCGGTGCAGGGTTTAATCTCTGACCACTAAACATTAAATGTTGGCACTACCTGAATCCTGAAACTTGAATCTGGAAACAAAAAAGGGTCTCCAATCGGAGGCCCTTATTGTTGTGGAGCTGGAGGGAATCGAACCCTCGTCCAAACA
>CACZUX010000024.1 GCA_902784475.1 uncultured Bacteroidales bacterium
TGTGTATGTCTTAGACAACACCCTGAGCCATCATGGCCTTGGCCACCTTCATGAAGCCGGCCACGTTGGCGCCCTTCACGTAGTTGACATAGCCGTCGGGCTCTGTGCCGTACTTCACGCAGTTCTCGTGGATGTTCTCCATAATCCAGAGCAGTTTGGCGTCCACCTCTTCGGCAGTCCAGGACAGACGCTCGGAGTTCTGAGACATCTCCAGACCGCTGACGCTCACGCCGCCGGCGTTGCTGGCCTTACCGGGAGAGTAGAGCAACTTGGCGTCCTGCAGCACCTTGATGGCCTGAGGTGTGGTGGGCATGTTGGCGCCTTCAGCCACAGCGATGATGCCGTTGGCTACGAGGGCCTTGGCAGCCTCCTCGTTGATCTCGTTCTGAGTGGCGCAGGGGAGAGCGATCTGTGCGCCCTTCTCGAACCAGGGCTTTGCACCTGCTACGTACTTGGCGGTGGGATACTTCTCCACATATTCCTTGATACGGCCACGGTATACGTTCTTCAGCTCCATGATGTAGTCGAGCTTCTCACGGCTGATGCCGTCGGGATCGTAGATGTAGCCGTCGCTGTCGCTCATGGTCATGGGGATGCCGCCCAGTTGGAGCACCTTCTCGGCAGCATACTGTGCCACGTTGCCGGCGCCGCTGATGAGCACCTTCTTACCCTCGATGGTGTCGCCCTTGGTCTTGAGCATGGCGCGCAGGAAGTATACGGTGCCGTAACCGGTAGCCTCGGGACGGATCAGAGAACCGCCGAACTCGCGACCCTTACCGGTCAGCACGCCGCTGAACTCGTGGGTGATCTTCTTGTACATGCCGAACATGTAGCCAACCTCACGGCCGCCTACGCCGATATCACCGGCGGGCACGTCCACGTCGGGACCGATGTGGCGGGTCAGCTCCTGCATAAAGGCCTGGCAGAAGCGCATTACCTCTGCGTCGCTCTTGCCGCGGGGAGAGAAGTCGCTACCGCCCTTGGCGCCGCCCATGGGCAGGGTGGTCAGAGAGTTCTTGAAGGTCTGCTCGAAGGCCAGGAACTTCAGGATGCTCAGGTTTACGCTCTTATGGAAACGGATACCGCCCTTGTAGGGACCAATCACGTTGTTGTGCTGGATGCGGTAGCCCATGTTGGTCTGAATGTTGCCCTTGTCGTCCATCCAGCTTACGCGGAACTGGAAAATGCGATCGGGGATGCAGAGGCGCTCAATCAGATTTACCTTGTCAAACTCGGGGTGCTTGTTGTACTCCTCTTCGATGGTACCCAGCACCTCTTCTACTGCCTGATGATATTCAGGCTCGTTAGGGAAGCGTCTTTTCAAATCTTCCAAAACTTTCTTTGCGTCCATACCTAATTTAATTTAATAGTGTGGTTAAACAAAAAGTCGTTATCTCATTTTTTCAGCCGCAAAGTTACGGCAAAAAAATGAAACAACAACAATTTGCTACGGAAAAATACCCGTTCTGGAGTAAAAAAGTTACTTTTTTGCCTTTTTTGCTTCCTTTTTGACACAATCCGCTATTTCCTGTGGCGAATATGTCACCGGTCCGCTCATGAATTCTGGGATGTTGTAGCTGAAGAGCAGGTCGCGGTGGTATTCGGGGTCGTCCTGCGGCAGCGGGAAGGGCTTGGTGAAGTGGCCCTCGCCGTCGTGACGGGCGAAG
Source organism: uncultured Bacteroidales bacterium (assembly GCA_902784475.1). Classification (GTDB taxonomy): domain Bacteria; phylum Bacteroidota; class Bacteroidia; order Bacteroidales; family Bacteroidaceae; genus Physcousia. Next base: position 1,668 of record CACZUX010000024.1, read on the forward strand.
AAGGGTCGGGTGTAGTTGCCGTCTTCCCTGCGCGAGGAGAACACCACCCAGCGGCCGTCTCGGGACCAGCTGTGCCAGGCCTCCACGCTTTCGGAGTTGAGGCCGTAGGCCGGACGGGGCGTCAGCGTGCTGTCTTCGAGGTCGATCAGACAGAGGTCGGCGTCGCCGTGCCAGATGTGGAAGATGCCGTAGGCAGCGCGTGTGAACATCAGCCACCGTCCGTCGGGCGAGATCTTGGGCTCGGTGGCGCTGAGGGAGTCGCTCTCGGCGTCGTAGACGAGCTCTTCGGGGCCGAACGTGCGCGCCTTCACATCGAAGCTTCTGCGGCAGAGGTTGTAGCGCAGCTGTCGGTAGTGGCGTATGATGTCTTCGTCGCGCACCAGCGAAGTGTCGCGGTGCTCGTAGCGGGCGCTGCAGTAGTAGAGCCACCGGCCGTCGGGGCTCCATGCGGGGAAGCAGTCGAGGCGGTCGCTGTCGCGCTCCAGCTCGTGGATTTTGTTCTCTTCGGGGTCGTAGAGCACCAGGTCGCTGTAGGTGTCCTGCACCTCGATTTTGTTGAGGTGTGTGGTGTGGAACGACTGTCCGGTCTTGTTGGTGGAGTAGGCGATGAGCTTCTCCGTCGGGTGCCAGGCGGGATACACGCCGCCCGATACGGCGCCGTCCACCTTGAGGTCCACCTTCTCCAGACGGCCGTCGCAGGCGATCACCGTGCCGCCCATGCCCTGACGCACGTGGAACTGCATCCTCTCGGGGTTGCCGCCCTGTGTGAAGTGGCAGTTGATGCACTGGCCGTCCTCTTCGGGCGAGTTGATCATGTTGCCGTAGATGAGGCGCTCCTCGTAGTTCTCCAGACAGCGCTGCTGCAGCGTCAGGTTTTCGTAGGCCACATACGAGGGCGAGATGAGTCGGTAGCTGATCCAGGGGTCTATCGCGTCGGGGCTCACACGGATGGCGAAGGGCCTGAAGGCCTCCCATCGTCCGTCTTTCTTCGCGAACACGCGCACCTCGATGTCGCCTTTTTCCGTGAGACGGCGCCATTCCTTTTCCGAGGGCCGGACTTCGCGTCCTTCTTTGACGAGCTCTTCTCCCGGGGCTTTCATCACGGTAACGTAGCCGTCGGCTTCGGCCTCGATGCGGAAGTGCAGCGGGGCGATGTTGCGGGGCACGGTGACGTTCGTGTAGTCGGGATAGACGGCGGCCTCGGCTCCGTTTTCTTTGTATTCTGCGGGCTGCTTTGGCGTGCAGGCGGCGAGCAGCGCTGCTGCGGCGGCGATGAGCAGACTAATTCGTTTTGACATTGCGCACTAAGAAATAAAAGTAATAGAATGTGTTGCCGAAGGCGGGGCGGAAGCGCACGGCCTTTTCGGCTTCGCTCATGTTGGGCCCCAGCTGCTGGTTGAACTGGCAGAAGTCGTAGTAGCTGCGCTTGACGCTCTCGTCGAAGGGCATGCCCGAGATGTCCACCTTGCCGGGCTCCAGCTGTCCGTAGAGATACGCGGCTTCCTGATAGTGTGTCGGCATGCGTTCGCCGTCCAGCATCTGCGCATAGCGGAAGAAGCGGGGCCAGAAGAGGTCGATGTCCTGCATGATGAGGGCGCACATCAGCGTCAGCTCGGCGTAGTTCTTGTCGGCGCCCATGCCGTGGGAGAAGGTCTGCAGGAGATACATCTCCACCAGCGTCTTGTCGCCGTCTAGGCGGTCGGCTCCGGGCAGCAGACGCATGATGAAGCCCAGCTCCTCGTCGTCCCAGCATTTCTTCACCTCGCCGACGAAGGGCATGTAGCGTTCGGCCCACTCGCCCTGCCACATGGTTTTCTTCAAGAGACGGAGGTATTTGCGCGCCACCTCCCAGTCGCGTGAGACGAGGGCGGCTTTGGTCATATACTTCAGGTGCGAGACGCGCCAGCCGAACTCCACGGCGTCCTCCATATTCCATCGGGTGCAGAAGTTCTCTTTGCCCACTTCGTAGTAGATCATCTTGCCGCCCACCTGCGTCATCTTCACGGGGAAGGGTGCGTGTTGCAGCTCGGCCCCGTCCTGATAGGTGAACATCTCGTCTCCGGCGCGCCCCACGCGCAGCAGCGCCACGTTTTTCATCATCACCATGATGCGCGTGACGGGCATCTCCTTGTGGCCCCAAGCCTGGGGTTTCTCCTTATAGGTGCGCAAGACGCTTTCCCAGTCGCGCTCCTCCACGGCGCGCTGCATGCGGATTTCCTTGTCGAAATTCGTGTCGCGATACCACACACAGTAGAGCCCTATGGCATATCCGGCCAGCAGCAGGGCGGGCAGCAGCGCGGCGATGCGGCGCCTTTTGATTTTTTCGGTCAGCAGTGGCAACGTGAGCGCCAGCAGGAAGCTGAGTGCCAGTCCGTAGTAGGGGATGTGGTAGGGCCAGAAGTAGGTCTCCTGTCCGTAGCGGTAAGAGGGCAGGGCGGCGCTCCACATATATTGGAGCATCGTCTCGCCGTACATCGTGCGGTAGTAAACAAGGGGCCCGACGATGATGGCGGCGGCTGCACCGGCGAGTTCCGTCATACTGCTGCAGGCGAGCCCTGCGGCCATGAAGCTCCAGGCGCCCGTGAAGGGGTAGGCGATGAGTGCCGTCAGCGCCACTGCGGCGGTGCGCAACCACCGGTTGCCCGGCAGACTCTTCACGCCGAGGGCCAGCGCCGTAGCGATGGCGGTGCCCAGTGAGGGGACGAAGAGCAGGCCCGGCATCTTCATGTAGTAGATCCAGTAGCCGTTTTGCGTGATGGCGCCCGCCAGCGCCACTGCGGGCAGCAGGCTGAGCAACTTGTTCCATCCTTTAAGGTCGAAGAGCCTCTGGGTGCAGACGGCCGTCAGGGCCCACAGCAGGAGCAGCGCCCCCACGCCCATCCAGGGGTGGTAGAAGAGCTGCGTCAGGAAACACGAGGCCCAGAGCAGCAGTCCGCCCGGCAGTCGCATCATGCTCTCGCGGAAGGGTTCTGTCGGCAGCCAAAGCGATTGCTCCTGCGCCAGCCACAGCATGGGCCCTTCGCTGAACAGGATGAGGCCGCAGAGGGCCGCGAGAAACAGTCCGACAGCCGCTTGCGGTGCGTATTTTTTTATTTTTTCTTTCATAAATATCACACTTTGGTGCGCAAAGTTACGATTTTTTCTTATATTTGTCTCGCAAGTGACAAAAAAAACATCTTCATATCATGAAAAAACTTCTATTTTTCTGCCTTTCGTCGGCTTTTGCGCTGGCGTTGGGCGCTGCGCCCAAATCCGCCAAGGCGCCGCGCTGGATGGACCCCTCCGTCAACCGTGTCGGCACGCTGCCGATGCACACCTCCTTCTTCGCCTTCGAGAGCGACGATCTCTCCTCCCGTGGCTGCAAGAAGCAGAGCCAGCGCTACCTCTCTCTTGAGGGTATGTGGCGCTTCAATTTCGTGAAGGACCACAACCGTGCGCCCAAGGGCTTCTTCGCTCCGGGCTTCGACGACTCGCTGTGGGGCGACTTCCCCGTGCCCGGCCTCTTCGAGCTCAACGGCTACGGCGACCGCATCTACCGCAACGCCGGCTATGCCTGGTCCACGCAGTTTGAGTCCAACCCTCCCTACATCGAGGAGAAGAACAACTACACGGGCTCCTATCGCCGCGAGGTGGAGATTCCCGCCTCCTGGAAGGGCATGCAGATCATCATGCACGTGGGCTCCGCCACGAGCAATCTGCAGCTCTGGGCCAACGGCAAGGAGGTCGGCTACAGCGAGGACTCCAAGAGCACCGTCGAGTTCGACCTCACGCCCTACGTCATTGCAGGCAAGAAGAACCTTCTGGCCATGCAGGTGATGCGCTGGTGCGACGGCAGCTACGGCGAGGACCAGGACTTCTGGCGCTTCACCGGCATCGCCCGCGAGGTCTATCTCTACGCCCGCCCCAAGAGCCACATTGAGGACCTCCGTCTCAACGGCGACCTGAGCGGCTCCACCGGCCTGCTCTCTCTCGAGATTGACACCAAGGGCGCCAAGGGCCAGCAGCTGGCCTTCTCCCTCAAGGACGCCTCCGGCCGCGAGCTCTGGCAGGGGAAGCAGCGCATCGCCTCCGACCGCACCGCCATTTCGCAGGCCATTGCTTCCGTTTCTGCGTGGACGGCCGAGACTCCCGTGCTCTACAGCCTCACCGTCTCGCTGCTCGACAGCCGGGGCAAGGTGCTCGAGAGCGTGCCGCAGCGCGTCGGCTTCCGCCACATTGAAATCAAAGATTCCCAGGTGCTGCTCAACGGCCAGCCCATCCTCATCAAGGGTGCCGACCGCCACGAGCTCGACCCCGACGGCGGCTACATCGTTTCCCTCGAGCGCATGATCCAGGACATCAAGATCATGAAGCAGCTCAACATCAACGCCGTGCGCACCTGCCACTATCCCGACGATCCGCGCTTCTACGACCTCTGCGACGAGTACGGCATCTACGTCTGCGCCGAGGCCAACTTCGAGAGCCACGGCATGGGCTACGGCGACCGCCGTCTGGCTCAGGACGCCCGCTACCGTCAGACCATCGTCGAGCGCAATGAGAATAATGTACGCGTGCAGCGCAACCACGCCTCCGTCATCTTCTGGAGTCTGGGCAACGAGAGCGGCTACGGCGACAACTTCGAGGCCGCCTACGACCGCGTGAAAGAGCTCGACCAGACCCGCCCCGTGCAGTATGAGCAGGCCTACGACGACATGTCGAAGAAGTCCGACCTCTACTGCCCGATGTACGCTTCCTACAGCCAGTGCGAGCGCTACTGCAACGATCCCGCCAAGCACCGTCCCCTCATCCAGTGCGAATACGCCCACGCCATGGGCAACTCCATGGGTGGCTTCAAGGAGTACTGGGACCTCACGCGCAAGTATCCCAAGTATCAGGGCGGCTTCATCTGGGACTTCGTGGATCAGGGCATCCGCGGCGTCAGCAAGGTGACGGGCAAGCAGATCTGGATGTATGGCGGCGACGAGGGCCGCTATCCCGCTTCCGACCACAACTTCAACTGCAACGGCATCATCGCCCCCGACCGCTCGTGGAATCCCCACGCCTGGGAGGTGCGCCACTGGTATCAGGACTTCTGGGTGAAGAAGCTCACGCTTAATCCCGGCTCCGTGGATATCTACAACGAGCGCTTCTTCTCCGGCGCCGAGGGTCTGCGTCTGGTCATCGAGGCTCAGGCCAACGGCAAGGTGCTCGCCATCGAGACGGTGGACCGCCTCCAGTTGCCTGCGCAGCAGGTGACGAGCGTCTCCTTCGACGGCGCCGCCCTGCGTGAGGCCGTGGAACGCAACGTCGATGGCAAGGAGGTTTGCATCAACGTGCGTCTTGTCACCGCCCGCCCCGTGGGCCTTCTGGATGCCGGCTACGCCGTCTCCGAGGAGCAGATCTCCTGCTCGCCCTACCGCTATCCCGTCCTCTCCGAGCTGACGGGCGCCGAGGGCGCCGCCGTCGAGGTGGACTCCATGGTGGCCTGCTACACGCTCTCCGCTGCCGGCGTCTCCGTCACGGTCAACCGCCGCACGGGCCATCTCGACTACTTCGACGTGGACGGCCGTCCCATGCTGGAGGATGGCTACGCCGTGACGCCCAACTTCTGGCGCGCCCCCACCGACAACGACTACGGCGCACATCTCCAGCGCGACTTCCGCGCCTGGCGTTCGCCCCGCACTCATGTGGATCGTGTCGCTGTGGAGGATTGCGGCGCTTCCAGGAGCATCCGCGTCGTCAGCGCTCTGGAGCACATGAACGCCCGCACCGAGGTGGTCTATACGCTGACGCCGAAGGGCGAGCTCGTGGTCACCGAGCAGCTTGACGTCGATGAGAACGCGGAGCGCAAGCCCCAGATGTTCCGCTTCGGCATGCAGTGGGTGATGCCCAAGGCTTTCGACCGCGTGAGCTACTACGGTCGCGGCCCCATTGAGACCTACACCGACCGCAAGGAGTGCATGCCCCTGTCGCTCAACGAGGCCAAGGTCAGCGACGAATATTTCGGCTACATCCGCCCGCAGGAGAGCGGCAACCACTGCGACGTGCGCTCTTGGGCTGTCGTCGATGTGGCCGGTCGCGGCCTGGAGTTCACCCCCGTGGTGGCCAATGCCGGCGACGAGGCGTCGATGGAGTGCAGCAGCCTGCATTTCCTGCCCTCCGACCTGGACGACGGCAACGACAAGGGCGACTTCCAGCATCATTCCGGCGACCTCGTGGAGCGCCCCTTCACCGTCACGCAGGTGCAGCAGCAGCAGTTCGGTCTGGGCTGTGTGAACTCCTGGGGTGCCTGGCCTCTGGAGCAGTATCAGATGCCTTGGAAGGACCGCACGTTCACCTACCGCGTGAAGGCGCTGCGCTGATAACGGTTAAAGGTTAAGGGTTAATCTTGAATCCTGAATCCTGAAACCTGAAACTCAAAATAAGGCTGTCGGAGCAATCCGGCAGCTTTTTTTAGTTTCCGCTGGTGCCGTGCCCGGCGCGGTAGTCCTTCGGAGAGAGGCCGAAGACATTCTGGAAGCACTGGTTGAAATAGCGCGGTGTGAGGAAACCCACCATCAGAGAAATCCTGCTGACGGGCGTGTCGGTGGTCGAGAGCAGGAAGGCTGCATGCTTCAGGCGCACGTTGCGCAGGAAATTGTTCGGCGTGATGCCCAGCATCTGCTGCGTCTTGCGGTAGAGGTCGGAGCGGCTCATGCCGACGTCCGAAGCCAGCTGGTCCACCGTGTATTCCGCATCGTCCATGTGCTGCTCGATGGCCTTCATCAGACGGGCGACAAGGAGCTCTTCGTCCTTATTGATGCCGATGTTCTCGGGCTCGATGCTGACCGACTGTGCAAAGCGGTGGCGCGCTTCGGCGCGCAGCTCGAAGAGGCGGTTGACGCGCTCGTCGTTGTCGCGTTCAAGACGTTTCTGACGTCTTCTGATGTAGCGGTGCAGGCTGTAGATGACGAGGGCTGCGGCCGTCAGGACGTAGAGCAGTCGGGCCCACCAGGTGAGCCACCAGGGGGCGCTGATGTCGAATGTCTTGGAGAAGACGGGACCCCAAGGGTTGTCGCCCGTAGCGGCCTGAGCCTCAAAGCGATAGCGGCCGGGAGACAAGGCGTTGTAGCGCACGGAGACGAGGCCCTGAGTGCCGGTGGCCGTCTGCCAGTCGCTGTCGATGCCTGCGAGGCGGTAGCGATAGCGCGTCTGCTCGGGGGCGGCGTAGTTGAGGTCGGAGAGTTGCAGGTCGAGATAGTTTTGGTTGTAGGCGAGATGCAGCTCGCTGCTGTCGGCGGGCATATCGTGCCCCGACACCTTCAGGCTGACCAGACGCACGGGAAGCGGAGCGGGAGCGGAGAGATTGCGGCTGTTGGGGATCTCCAGCAGCTTGTCGCGCGAGAGCATCCACACGGTGCCGTCGGTGCTGGCACAGGCGCCTCTTTCCTCCATCTCCGACGAAGGAATGCCGTCCGAAGCGCCCAAAGAGAGGATGCGTAGCGCGCCCTCGGAGAACGAGAGCCGATTGACACCGCGTGAGGTGCCGACCCACAGTCGTCCGCCGGCGTCCTCCGCGAGGCTCTGGATGCAGCTGTTGGAAAGGCCGTCGGCCTGAGTGATGCGCCGGATGCCGCCGTCGGGGCGCAGGAGCAGCAGTCCGTTTTGGGTTCCGATCCAGGTGCGTCCGCTGCGGTCGCGCAGGATGCAGTTGTATTTGCGGGAATAGCGGGCAAAGACCTCCACGCTGTCGAGACGCGAGATGCGGTTGCTGTCGGTGTCGAGCAGGAAAAGTCCGTTTTGGGAGCAGACGATGAGGCGGGAAGGGCTGTCCGTGGGGCAGGCGGCAATGATGGTGCGGAACGTCTTCAGTTCGGGCAGCAGGTCCTCGAGCAGCTCAAAGCGGCGCTCGTGCGGATAGAAGTAGCCCAGATGGTGGACGAGGTTGCACACGAGCAGGCGTTCGTCGGAGAGCGGGAAGGCAAAGCGCATGTGGCTGTGGACGAAGCCCCGGCAGTTGTCGGCGGAGTAGCGCGTGAGAGCGCCGTCCTCGTAGCACATCAGGCCCAACTGTGTGCAGATCCAGATGCGCCCGTTGCGGTCGCGGCAGATGTCGGTGCAGTTGACGACGTCGCTGAGGAGCGTGCGCGTCACCGTCTGCCGCTCCGTGTCGAAGAGATAAATCCCCCGGCATCCGGCCAGCAGCAGAGTGCGTCGGTCGACGGGGGTGCAGCGCCGCATCAGTTCGCCCTCAACGGGGCGCACGAGACGGGCCAGGGGAGTGCGCGGGTTGACGTAGAGCAGTCCGCCCGACTGCATGCCCAGCCACAGTCCTCCCTGATGGTCGACGGCGCTGGCCTGGAGCCATTCCCGTTGCAGCGGAGAGCCGGCCACCAGCGAGTCGAACAAGGGGCGCAGCGGGTTCAGTGCCGTCACTCGTGCGTGGGTGAGAGAGTCGCTGTTTTCGCGGATGAAGCGCTGCAGGGTCTCGCTGCCTGTAAAGCGGTCGTAGTCGTAGCGGAAGCGTTTGAGGCGCAGGTCGTAGAGATAGAGCGCATCGAAGTCCTTGAGCCACAAGAGCGTGTCGCCCTGCATGAGATGGCTGTGGCCTCCGATCACCGGCAACGGACGCACGCTGTCGAGGCAGCAGGGCTGCTCCACAAATTCGCGTCCGTTGTAGAGCGAAAAGGCGCCCTCTGTGGCGACAAAGATGCGTCCGTCGGGCAGCGCCACGATCTGTCGCACCTGGTTGTTGTGAAGGCCGTCATCTGCAGTGAAATGGCGCAAATCGGGCTCTGCGGCAGCCGTGAGGCTCACGGCGGCGAGCAAGAGGGGGAGCAGGACGCTTTTCATGGGGGGATAATTTGTTTTTCGGGTACAAAGATATGAAAAAAGGTGGAGAAAGCGGTAACAATCGTCCCAAATGTGGGTAATAAATGTGTCATTTTTGCGTTGGAACGATAATTTTTGAAAAATGGAACGGATGTTATACATTATATAATTACAATCAGCTAACTTTGCAGTCGAAAAACAATTAAAACCATAAAAATTCAGAATGTCATGAAAAAGATGATGATTTCCCTCCTGTTGATCCTGCTGCAGGCAGTCTCCCTCACAGCGCAGGAAGACCACCTGAAGGTGCAGTTTGACTTCACCAAGATCAGCGGCCGCACCGGCCGCACGGTGCATGACAATGTGAACGACGTGAAGGCGTCCATGCAAAACGAATGCAGCGTGGTGGAGATGGGCAGCCGCAAGGTGATGAGGCTCGGCAACGGTACGGGTTACCTTAACATGACGTCCGCTGTGAGTGAGCATTTACGCACTACGGACGAATTCACCGTGTCGGTGTGCTATCGCGTGGACGCCGGCCAGTCGCTTTCGGGCAACGGACATTTTCTCTGGATCTTCGCCGAGACCTCCGATGTGACGGAGACGACGGGATTCTATCTGGCCTACAGGCTGAACGCCCAGCGCGCCGCCATCTCTCCGGCCGGATTCGGCGCCGAGTCGGGCATCGAGATGGGCACGGCGTCCACCAAGGGCCGATGGATGCACATGCTCTACCGCCAGAAGGGCAACAAGGGCGAGCTCTTCATCAACGGACACCGGGAGCGCTACTCCACGTCGATGCCTCTGCCCGGGGAGGTGTTCACCGGGGCTGCGGCGCAGTGTTGGATCGGCCGTTCGCCCTTCAGCGGCGACGCCTACCTGAAAAACAGCTATGTGGCCGACTTCCGTCTGTATGACGCCGCCGTGAGCGACGGGAAGATATACGAACTCGCGCAGGAGGCGCTGGAGCTCGAGCGCGAATACCGCTACGGCACCCAGGGCGACATGACGGAGCTCTCGGCCCTGATGGACGATTGCCGCCAGTTCATCGCTTCGCCCAAGGCGGGCATCGGCGCCAACAGCGTGGCCGAGCTGCAGGATGCACTTAATATGGTGGAGATGACGCTTGACGGAAAGGTGCCTTCGCAGGCGGTGATCGACGAGCTGACGCCGAAACTCAGCGCTGCGCTCACGCGCGCCCAAACCGCCAAGAGTGTCACCCCCAAGAGTGCCTTCGACTACGAGAGCGGCCGTCAGGGCTTCGTGCATCCCGGCGCTTTGGTGACGGAAGAAGACATCGCCCGAGCCCGGAAGATGATTTTCGAGGATCAGAATGAATATATGGTGCGCGCCTGGCAGATCCTCTGCGACAACCAGTGGTCGAGGGCCGGCACCGCCACGTGGCCCACACAATATGTGCAGCGCGGCCTCTCGGGCGACAACTATATGAATGCCGCGCGAGGCGCACATTGCGCCTTCCAGAACGCGCTGCGTTGGAAGATCGGCGGCGACAGAGCCAATGCCGACTGGGCCGTGCAGACGCTGATGAACTGGTGTAACGTGACGGAGGCCGTCACCGGCAACACCAACATCTCTCTGGCCGCAGGCCTCTACGGCTACGAGTTCGCCAATGCTGCCGAGCTCATGCGCGACTACGACGGATGGGCCAGGGAAGATTTCGAAAAATTCAAGAAGTGGATGGTGAAGGTGTGGTATAACCCCGCCATCGACTTCCTGCGCCGCCGTCACGACACATGGGCCAACTTCCGCTATCCCGACATCGGCGAACGTCCCGGTCACTACTGGAGCAACTGGGGCCTCTGTAACGCCCTCTGTGTGATGTCCATCGGTATTCTGTGCGACGACGTGCATATGTACAACCAGGGCGTCAGCTTCTATAAGTACGACCATCAGGGCACCTTCGTGGCCGACCGCTCCACCCAGCCCATGATTTACAACGACGGTTGCGACGAGTTCATCGGCAATCTTGTGCCCGACGTCCTGCCCGACGAGAGAGGTCCCTTCGGCTATCTCGGCCAGATGCAGGAGTCGGGACGCGATCAGGGCCACGCCGTGATGGCGCTCGGCTGCGCCCTCGACATCTGCCAGATCGGCTTCAATCAGGGCGATGACCTTTTTGCTTATATGGACGACCGCATTGCCGCCGGTGCCGAGTTTGTGGCCGCCATGAACTTCGGCGGCGTGGCCGCTGAGGATCTCCCTTGGCATCTCTACGAATATGCCGACTGTCGCGGTGTCCGCGGCTCCAGCTGGCAGATGGCCGGCCCGAGCACGGCCGGCCTGGGCGAGCGTCGCCCCATGTGGGACCGCGTGCGCGGCTACTATGAGGGCCTGCGCGGCGTCCCGATGCAGTATTCCGACGCTGCTGCCGCCGTGCTCTGTCCCGACGGCGGAGGCGGCAACTACAACGCCAACTCCGGCGGCTACGACCACCTGGGCTTCACCACTCTGGTGTCGTGGCGTCCGGCTATCGACAAGGCCGATGCCATCACGCCGCTCACGGGCGACATCATCTATAAGAGTGTCCTCTACAAAAACCAGACCAATCTCGGAGGCCTGAAATACAAATATCAGCCAGGCGCTACCAAGGCCATTCCCGCCGACGGCGCCGACATCCGACTCGTTCCGCAGCTGCCCGACGGCGTGACCGACACGGGCCTGTGGGAGTGGAACACCGGTGAGACCACGCGCGCTATCACCGTGAGGGCCGACCGCAGCTTTATCTATCGTGTCACCTACACCGCTGCCAACGGCACGAAGAGCCGTCAGGCCTTTGCCATCGCCGTGAGCGGCGACGCGCCGGCCGACACCATGACGCAGGAAATCACCGTGGGCGGCGTCATCAATCGCAGCACAGAGATGAAGGTGCTCACGGGCACCGATCTCATCCTCTACGCCGAGGCTGCGACGGGATGGACCGACGATTATCTGTGGGACAACGGCACCAGGAGCACCATAACGACGGTTCCCAATATCACCACCTCGCGCGACTACGTCTGCCAGTTTGCCAATCAGAGCGGCGCCGTGAGCAACGGACGCTTCCACATCGAAGTGGTGCCCGCGCTGCAGACCGTCAGCGTGGACGGCGGCGAGAAGGAGGGTGGCGAGGCAGAAGCCTTCCCCGGCAGCCGTGTGGTGTGCACGCTCCGTATTCCCGACGTGATTCTGCCCGACTGCATCGAGTGGCACGACGGCTCCAAGGGCGCCGACTTCATCGTGGACGACGTCCAGGAGCCCTTCACCTGCACCGCCACGTATCAGGGCCGTCAGTATAGCTTCAGCGTCACCCTCAAGGAGGCCGGACAGGGCTACTACAACATTCTTACTCCCGAGAACGGCTACACCCACATCACTTCGCCCGAGCAGTTGGGCGACGCCCTCGCCGACAGCTATTTCGTCATCTGCAGCGACGAGGCCGACCTGATGCTCCACATGGCCGACGGCAAGCAAAACGGCAACAAGGCCATGTTCTACGAGACGCCCGTCAATCCCCTCAATGATGTCTCCACGCTCTTCACGCTGGAGTCCTTCGACGGCGGCTACTGCCTGCGCAATATGGACTACGACGGACTGCTGCTGCAGACGGAGATGAACGCCGCATGGAACTTCCGCACCCACGACCAGCCTTACGCCTGCAGCTGGGCGCGCTTCATGCTCAATCCCGCGGGCGGCCTCTGGACGGTGGACAACGGCACCTATCCCGGCAACTGGCTCGGCCTGTGGTTCCCCGAGAACGGCTTCCGCGACGGTGAGGAGCTGGCCTGCAACAAGACGGGCGACGACATCGCCGGCTTCCAGCTCTTTGCCGTCAGCAAGTCGCGCTTCCACAGCGATTACACGGAGGAGGGCAAGGACATCACCGTGCTCGTGGGCAATCCCGATTTCACGGGCAATTCGTGGGTGCTCTGGACTGTCACCGGCACCTGGGGCAACCAGCGCTTCAACGGCGCTGCCGAGGTGTGGCACAGCACCAACTTCTCCATGCAGCAGACCCTCAAAGGCCTGCCCAAGGGCGACTACACCGTCTCCTGTCAGATGGTCAACGGCGAGGGCAGCAACACGGGTTATCTCTTTGCCACTGCTGGCGGCGAGACGAAGCAGGATGTGGTGAAGCAGAGTTGCGCCGGCAGCAATTTCGACGCCGAGCGCGACAAGATGGCATCCAATGCCGACTACGGCAAGCTCAGCGTGCGCGTCACGGTGGGCGACGACGGACTGCTGACTTTCGGCCTGAAGGAGCCTTCTACCGGCACCACCTGGCTCGTATGGGACAACTTCCGCCTGCGCTACGAGGGCGACTACACCGGTGTGGGAGAAGTGAAGAGTGAAGAAGTGAAGAGTGAAGAATCCGACGGCCTCTACTACGACCTTCAGGGCCGCCGCATCGCCAAGCCCCAGCGCGGCTTCTACATCCACGGCGGCAAGAAGTATGTGAAGTGAATCATTGAATGGTAAAACAGCGATTTCATACACTGTCTGCTGTGCTCGCGTTGGCCTCCTGTCTGGCCGCGCGGGCACAGGTCTTTGTGCCGGTGATGCCCGAGAAGGACGGCCCCGAAGCGAGCGCCCTCTATCGGGTGGAAGTGCGCCCGAAGAAGGAGCAGGTGTGGCAGTCGGTGCCCGTCATCCGCTGCGACGTGAACACACGGCGCGTGCAGCAGGCTGCTTTTGCCGAGTGGGACATGGACGAGCCCGTCGAACTGCGCATCGTGCGCCGCAATGCTCTCGGCAAGCGGTGTCCGGTGGTGGTGCGGCCGGCTTCGAGGGGCATCGTCCCCAAAGTCGTCGACGACAGCACCGTCACATTGACGCTGGAGCGCCCGGAGTTTCTCAGCGTGGAGTTCGACGGCGACCGTATGCACAATCTCCACCTCCTGGCCAATCCAGTGCTTCGGGAGCGTCATCAGCCTTCGGAGCCTCGGAGCATCGATTGGGTGGGAGAGCGTTCGCAGGACGTCTTCGTGCGTCACCCGCGTCTGATCTATTTCGGACCGGGCGTCCACCGGCCCAAGGACCTGCCTTCGGCCGAGATACGCATCCCGAGCAACTGCACCGTCTATCTCGCGCCCGGAGCGGTGGTCAAGGCGCGCCTCATTGTGGACCATGCGGAGAATGTGCGCATCGTCGGTCGCGGCATCGTGGACCATCCGTTGCGCGGCGTGGAGATCACTTATTCCAGGAATGTGCTCGTCGAGGGCCTTACCTTCCTCAATCCCGCCCACTATACCGTCTATGGCGGTGAGAGCACGGACATCACCGTGCGGGGCATCAAGAGCTTTTCGTCGCGCCCCTGGAGCGACGGCATCGACCTGATGTGCTGCCGGCGTGTGCGCATAGAGCGTTGTTTCCTGCGCACGAGCGACGACTGCATTGCGCTCTACAACCATCGCTGGTGGTTCTGGGGCGGTTCGGAGGATATCGTGGCGCGCGGCTGCGTGCTTTGGCCCGATGTGGCCCATTCGGTGAATATCGGTTCGCACGGCGACGACCGCAATCCCGAGGGAGAGACGCTGCGCGATGTGCTCATCGAGGACTGCGACGTGCTCCAGGGCATCGACGGTCACGGCCTTCTGGCCGTCAACTGCGGCGACATCAACCACATCCGCAATATTCGCTTCGAGGACATCCGTTGCGAGGGCATCAGCGAGGCGCGCCTCTTCGACCTGCGTGTGCTCTTCAGTCCGAAATACAACCGCGCTCCGGGTTGTTGTGTGGACAGTGTCAGCTTCAGCCGCATCCGGGTGGATGAGGCCTCCGCCGCCCGCATGTCTGCGAGTCATGTGTCGGACTACGATTCGGCCCACAGTGTCCGTCGCTGGTTCCTGAACGACGTCAGCTTGGGCAGGCGCTCTTTCGATCCCGAACGCGACGTGGTGCGTCTGCAGCGTGAGAGGGGAGAGTAAGTCTGTTACTTGACTCCGCGGGCGTTGAGGGCCTGCTGATAGCGGCGGGCGTTGGCCAGATGCTCGGCGTAGGTGGCGGCGAAGACGTGCGTGCCCGAGAAGTCGGCGTTGGCGCACATATACAGATAGGGATGCTCCGCAGCATGTAGCACAGCATCGATGGACGACGTCGAGGCAATGCGGATGGGGCCGGGAGGAAGACCCTTGACGCGATACGTGTTGTAGGGCGACTCCACCTCCAGATGGCCGTGACGGATGCGGCGCAGGGAGAAGTCGCCGAGAGCGAACTTCACCGTGGGGTCGGCCTGCAGCAGCATGTCGCGGCGCAGACGGTTGAGATACATGCCGGCTACGGCAGGCTTCTCGGCGTTGTTGGCCGTCTCCTCGTCGACGATGCTCGCCAAAGTGGCAACCTGGACGGGCGTGAGGCCCTGATGCTCGGCCAGACGGCGGCGCTCCTCCGTCCAGAAGGTGTCGTGCTCGCGGCGCATGCGCATGAGGAAGCTCTCGGGCGTCGTGTCCCACCAGAGCTCGTAGGTGTTGGGGATGAAGAGCGCAGGGACCGTCTCCGCCGTGAAGCCCAGGCTGTCGAGCAGCGAGGGGCGCGAGAGAGCGGCTGCCACAGCGGCGCTGTCCATCATGAGATGACGGGAAAGGAAGCCGGAGAGGTCGGCCATCGTGCGCACCGAAGGCAGGACGAGGCGCACGGGCGTTTGGGCGTGGGCCCTCAGCATATGGACGCACTCGAGCCACGAGGTGGAGGCGCAGAAGACGTAGCGCCCCGTGCGCGGCTGACGGAAGGAGAAGAGACGGCAGGCCAGATCGAAGCCCAAGCCGCCCTTCATCTGACGGCGGATGTCAGAGACGGAAGTCGCGGGGCGCACCTCGACCACCACATCGTCGTCTCCGCTGGCAATCGGGGAGAGTAGCGCCCAGACAAGAGCGGCAGCCGTCAGAGCGACGACGGCCAGAGCGCAGAGGAAAAGGCGCAGCTTAGTTGCCATCGGGCTTGACGATGTCGATGTGGTCACTCTCGGTCCAGTGGAAGCTCTCCACAGGGTCGGGATGAGCGGGGTCGAAGTCGGTGAAGTCGCGCATATACTGCGTCAGTAGGCCCTGCTCCTTCAGGCCGTGAAGCACGCACTTGCAGATCTCGTAGGCCCCATAGGGGTTGAAGTGGGTGTTGTCGGCCAGAGCCTTGGTCTGTCCGGGATAGGTGTTGGCCGGATAATGCACGAAGGCGCGCTTGGAAGCCTCTTCGCCCCAAGCCTCGTAGAGCGTGCGCGTGTACGCGTGCAGGTCAATAAAGGTGACGCCCTCGCGGCGGGCCAGCACCTCCATCGCCTCGGGATAGTCGGCGTGGGTCTCCTGGATGCGGCCGTCCTTGAAGCTGCGGCGCTGCGTGGGGGAGACGAGCACGGGCGTGGCGCCGCGCTGGCGCACCTCGTCGATCATCGTCTTGAGCGTGTGGGTGAAGTTGTAGTAAGCGCCGGCGCCGGGGAAGCGCTGCTTCTGGTCGTTGTGGCCGAACTCCATGAAGACATAGTCGCCCGCCTTGAGATCCTTCAAGATGCGCTTGAAGCGCAGGGCGGAGCAGAAGGTGGAAGCCGTCTCGCCGCTCTCGGCGTAGTTGGCCACGGCGATGTTCTCATTGAGGAAGCGCGGCAGCATCTGGCCCCACGAGGCCCAGGGCTCCTCGTCCTGATCGACGACGGTGGAGTTGCCGCAAAGGTAGATGGTGGGGCGCACAGTGTCGGGCACAATGCGGATGTCGATGACGGACGGATTGTCGCCCGTGATCTCGACGCTGAGCACATCGTCCCAGTTGAGCTTCGTCTCCTCGCGCTTCTTGATCTTGACGCGCTCGGTGGCGGAGATGACGGGGGAGTGTTTGTTCACTAGAAAAGAGAGGGCCGTGATCTGCCCCTTCTTCGTTACCACGTTCTCGCACAGGAGGCGGCGGCTCTCGCAACGCACGGTGGTGGAGGCGGCGCGGCGCTTGGAACCGAGGGTGACGGTGAGCATGTAGTTGCCGTCGGGCAGGGGGTAGGAGAGCGTCTTGGGCGCGGTCACGGGGAAATCGCCGCCGAAGGCGCACACGGTCCAAAGAGCGGCAAAGAAGGTCAGTAATGTTTTCATAGTGGTGCAAATGTACAAAAAAAATAATCAATCTGGGGTTTGTGGCAAAACTTTTTTTCGGGAAACGTTGTCTATTTAAAAAAAATGACGTACCTTTGCGCCCGGTTGTGAAAACGCCGATATGGCTCAGTTGGTAGAGCAACGCATTCGTAATGCGTGGGTCGGGGGTTCGAGTCCCCCTATCGGCTCGGAACAAGATTGGTAAAGAAACATGTAGCGAGATCCTTGCAACGATGGTTGCGGTCTCGCTATTTTTGAAACAGAAAAGATGAAAGCTATACTGGAACTCAGCGACGGCACACGCTTCGAAGGAGAGAGCTTCGGATACGAAGGGCCGGCCACAGGCGAAGTGGTGTTCAACACCGCCATGACGGGCTATCCCGAAAGTCTCACAGACCCCTCCTACGCAGGGCAGATCCTCGTGATGACGTTCCCCCTTGCAGGTAATTACGGCGTGCCGTCCACTTCAGTTGAGGAGGACGGCATCGCTGTTTTTATGGAGAGCGCCAAGATACACGCCAAGGCCCTCGTGTGTCAGGACTACAGCGAGGCCTACAGCCACTGGAACGCCGAGCGCAGCCTGGGCGACTGGCTCAAAGAGGAGAAGGTGCCCGGCATCACCGGCATCGACACCCGCGCGCTGACGAAGATACTGCGCGAGGAGGGCGTGATGATGGGTCGCATCATCATCGGCGATGAGGAGACGCCCTTCGGCACCTACGAGGGCGTGAACTTTGTCGCCGAGGTGTCCACGCCCGAGGTGAAGACCTTCCGCCCCGAGGGCAAGGCCGAAAAGAATGTGGTGCTGGTGGACTGCGGCGTGAAGCACAACATCATCCGCTGTCTCCTGCGTCGCGGTATCGAAGTGACGATGGTGCCCTGGGATTACGACTTCAGCGGCATTGAGTGCGACGGCCTCTTCATCAGCAACGGCCCGGGCGACCCCAATATGTGCGGGACGCTGGTGGACCATGTGAGGGCCTTCATGCAGACGGGCAAGCCCATCTGCGGCATCTGCATGGGTAACCAGATCCTGGCCCTGGCCGCAGGTGCTGAAGTAAAAAAACTGAAATATGGCCATCGCGGCCACAACCAGCCCGTGAGGGAAGTGGGCACCACGCGCTGCTTCATCACGACGCAAAACCACGGATACGCCGTCGACACCCGCACGCTGAAGGAGGGCTGGACGCCCCTCTTCGTGAACATGAACGACGGTTCGAACGAAGGCATACGCCACAGGGAGATGCCCTGGTTCTCGGCACAGTTTCACCCCGAAGCCTGCGCCGGTCCGGTGGATACGGAGTTCCTCTTTGACACCTTTGCCGGACTGCTGCGCGGCGGAAAGCTGCCCGCTGTCACGGAAGGCGACGTGAAGCCCTCGGTGGAGCAGAAACCCAAAAAGGTGCTGCTGCTGGGCAGCGGCGCGCTGAAGATCGGCGAAGCCGGCGAGTTTGACTACAGCGGCAGCCAGGCGCTCAAAGCGCTGAGGGAGGAGGGCATCAAGACCATACTCATCAACCCCAACATTGCCACCGTGCAGACCTCGGAGGGCGTGGCCGACGAAATCTACTTCCTGCCCGTGACGCCCTACTTCGTGGAGCGCCTCATCGAAAAGGAGCGCCCGGACGGCATCCTGCTGGCCTTCGGCGGACAGACGGCGCTCAACTGCGGCGTGGAGCTCTACCGTAGCGGCGTGCTGGAGAAATACGGCGTGAAGGTGCTCGGCACCCCCGTGCAGGCCATCATCGACACGGAAGACCGCGAGCTCTTCGTGGAGCGCCTCGACGAGATCGGGGTGAACACCATCAAGTCGCACGCCTGCGCCACCATAGAGGAAGCGCGCGCGGCAGCCGCCTCGCTGGGCTATCCCGTCATCCTGCGCGCCGCCTACGCTCTGGGCGGACTGGGCAGCGGATTCTGCGACAATGAACAGGAGCTCGACAAGTTGGCCGAGAAGGCCTTCTCCTTCTCCCCGCAGGTGCTGGTGGAGAAGTCGCTCAAGGGCTGGAAGGAAATAGAATACGAGGTAGTGCGCGACCGATTCGACAACTGCGTCACCGTCTGCAACATGGAGAACTTCGACCCGCTGGGCATCCACACGGGCGAGAGCATCGTCATCGCACCCTCGCAGACGCTCTCCAACAGCGAATACCACAAGCTGCGCGCACTGGCCATCAAAATCGTGCGCCACGTGGGCATCGTGGGCGAGTGCAACGTGCAGTACGCCCTCGACCCCAACAGCGAAGACTATCGCGTGATTGAGGTAAACGCCCGCTTGAGCCGATCGTCTGCATTGGCCTCGAAAGCAACAGGTTATCCTCTGGCTTTCGTTGCCGCCAAGCTGGCGCTGGGCTACGGACTCTTCGACCTGAAGAACTCGGTGACGAAGGTGACGTCGGCCTTCTACGAGCCCGCCCTGGACTACGTCGTGTGCAAGATACCGAGATGGGATCTGGGCAAATTCCGCGGCGTGGACCGCGAGCTGGGCAGCTCGATGAAGAGCGTCGGCGAGGTGATGGCCATCGGCCGCAACTTCGAGGAAGCCTTCCAGAAAGGATTGCGCATGATCGGGCAGGGGCTCCACGGCTTCGTAGGCAACAAGGAGCTGACGCTGGACGATCTCGACGACGCCCTCAAGTCGCCCACCGACAAGCGCGTGTGTGCCATCGAGAAAGCCTTCTTCGCCGGCTACAGCGTGGACCGCATCCACGAGCTGACGAAGATCGACCGCTGGTTCCTCGAAAAACTGCTCCACATCTACCGCATCAACGACCGGCTGCGCGCCGCCGGCGGAGTGCTGGAGCCCACGCTGATGAGAGAGGCCAAGGTGTACGGCTTCACCGACTTCCAAATCGCCCGTGCTTTGGGGATGGAGAAGAAGACTGACATCGAGGAGGCCATGTTGCAGGTGCGTGCCCGGAGAAAAGAGATGGGCATCGAGCCCTGCGTCAAACAGATCGACACGCTGGCGGCGGAATATCCCGCACAGACCAACTACCTCTATCTGACCTATTCGGGCACCTCGGGCGACATCGACTACGAGGGGGATGGGCGCAGCGTGGTGGTGCTCGGCAGCGGCGCCTATCGCATCGGCTCCAGTGTGGAGTTTGACTGGTGTGGCGTGCAGGCGCTCAACACCATACGTAAGGAAGGCCTGCGCAGCGTGATGATCAACTACAACCCCGAGACGGTCTCCACAGACTATGACATGTGCGACCGCCTCTACTTCGACGAGCTGACCTTCGAGCGCGTGATGGACATCGTGGAGAAGGAGACCCCCAAGGGCGTCATCGTGAGCACCGGCGGACAGATTCCCAACAACTTGGCCGTGAAGCTCGACGCACAGAAGGTGCCCCTGCTCGGCACGCAGGCCCGCTACATCGACAACGCCGAAGACCGCGACAAGTTCTCCGCCATGCTCGACCGCATCGGCGTGGACCAGCCCGAATGGAGCGCACTGACCTCGATGGAGGATGTGGACCGCTTCGTGCAGAGGGTGGGATTCCCCGTCTTGGTGCGTCCCTCCTACGTGCTCTCGGGCGCCGCGATGAACGTATGCTCCAACGAGGAGGAGCTCGAACGCTTCCTCACGCTGGCGGCCAACGTGTCGCAGAAGCACCCGGTGGTCATCTCCAAATTCATGCAGAACACCAAGGAGGTGGAGATGGACGCTGTGGCCAAGGACGGCGAAATCATGGCCTATGCCATCTCGGAACACATAGAATACGCCGGCGTGCACTCGGGCGACGCCACCATACAGTTCCCCGCTCAGAAGCTCTACGTGGAGACCGTGCGCCGCATCAAGAAGATCTCGGCGCAGATTGCCCGCGAGCTGCATATCTCCGGTCCCTTCAACATACAGTATCTGGCCAAGGAGAACGAAATCAAGGTGATCGAGTGCAACCTGAGAGCCTCGCGCTCGTTCCCCTTCGTCTCTAAGGTGCTCAAGGTGAACCTCATCGAGCTGGCCACGCGCGTGATGCTCGGGCTGCCGGTGGAGAAGCTCCACAAGTCGTTCTTCGACTTCGACTACGTGGGCATCAAGGCTTCGCAGTTCTCCTTCAACCGTCTGCAAAAGGCCGACCCCGTGCTGGGCGTGGGCGACGACTTCAACTGCGCCCTGCTCAAGAGCATGCTCTCCGTAGGTCATCGCATCCCCGAGAAGTCGGTACTGCTCTCGACCGGTACGGCCAAAGACAAAGCCGCCATGTTGGAGAGCGCCCGCCGATTGGTGGAGAAGGGCTACACGCTCTACGCCACGGGAGGCACGAGCCGCTATCTTACGGATAACGGGGTGGAGAACACCCTCGTCCACTGGCCCAGCGAAGAGGGTATGCAGCCGCAGGCTCTCGACTTGCTGCGCGAGCACAAAATCGACATGGTGGTCAACGTGCCCAAAGACCTCACGGCAGGCGAGTTGACCAACGGCTACATGATACGCCGCGCCGCCGTCGACCACAATGTGACGCTGATTACCAACCCGCGTCTGGCAGCAGCCTTCATCAACGCCTTCTGCTCGATGACGCCCGACGACATCACCATACGCTCGTGGTCGGAATACAAATAAAACGGAAATACGTAAACCCAATCAACTGCTTTAAAGAACTATGTGCGGAATAGTAGGATATATCGGAAAGCGTGAGGCTTATCCCATTCTCGTGAAAGGACTGCACCGCCTGGAATACCGCGGATACGACTCCGCCGGATGCGCCCTGCTCTCGGACGAGGGCCTCAAGGTGTACAAGGCCAAAGGCAAGGTGTCGGACCTG
>CACZUX010000025.1 GCA_902784475.1 uncultured Bacteroidales bacterium
CAAAAGCATATCCAACCGTGCACTCGTCATTTCGGCCCTGGCCGGAGGATGTGCGGAGAAAGACATAGAGAACATCTCCGACTGCGACGACAGTCAGGTGGTCGTAAAGGCTTTGCGTCAGTGTGCCGGAAAGACGGCGGAGACGCAGCTCGTCGACATCATGGCGGCAGGCACGGCGATGCGTTTTCTGACGGCTTGTTTTTCCGTTACGGAGGGCTCGTATGTCATCACCGGCACGGAGCGCATGAAGCATCGCCCGATTGGCATTCTGGTGGATGCCCTCAAAGCCCTGGGCGCCGACATCGCCTATGAAGGCGAAGAGGGTTTCCCCCCGTTGCGCATCCGCGGACGCAAGTTGGACGGCGGCGCCGTCAGTCTGTCCGGACAGGTGAGCAGCCAGTATGTGAGCGCCCTGCTGATGATCGGACCCACGATGAAGAGTGGTCTGACGCTGACGTTGGAGGGCAACATCGTGAGCCGTCCGTATATCGATATGACAACGGCCATCATGCGGGCATTCGGCGCTGAGGTGGCGTGGAGGGACGAGCGGACGGTCTGTGTGTCACCCAAGCCTTATGTGCCCGTGCGCTATCGGGTGGAGAACGACTGGAGTGCGGCCTCCTATTGGTACGAGTTGATTGCACTCGGCGGAGGCGAAGCGCGTCTGCCGGGACTCTTTGAGGAGAGTCTGCAGGGCGATGCCCGTGTGCAGGAATTCTTCAAGCCTTTGGGCGTGATGACGGAGTTCATCGGTGACGGTGTGAAAATCAGCGGCGGCCACGCCTGCGGAGGCTCGGAGCAGCCCCTCGTGCTGGATTTGGTGGAGCAGCCGGATCTGGCGCAAACGCTGGTGTGCACCTGTGCCTTTATGAACAGGACCTTCCGCTTCACCGGGCTTCAAAGCTTGAAAATCAAGGAGACGGACCGTATATATGCCTTGCGCACGGAATTGGCAAAGCTGGGATATGACATCGAAGAAGAAAACGACAGCGTACTCTTCTGGAACGGACGGCGCAGAAGCCTGCCCTCCTCGGAGCTGGTGTCGATAGATACGTATGACGATCACCGGATGGCTATGGCCTTCGCCTGTGCCTGTCTTCCTTTTGGTGTCATCACCGTCAACGCTCCGGAGGTGGTGTCGAAGTCTTATCCGAATTATTGGCAAGAATTTCCGCAGAGCCATGACTGAAGAGGATATTTTAGGGACAGAGTGCTGCGGCATGCATGAGGTATGCGAGAAGGAAAGCCTGCTGGCCGCCGTGAGCAAGGAGGTGGAATACTACGAGGATGAGGAGCTGGACCGCTTCAGGGGACGTGATGGCGCCGAGTACTCGAGCGATGAAATCGAAGAATTTCGTTATGTACTCGAGACGATGAGGGAGGACGAAGTGGCTGGATGGTGTCGTTCTCTGCAATTGCGCGGCGTGGCTCTTCCGGAAGCTCTGAAGGATGAGGTCATCATGATTGTTGGCGAACTAAGACAATAAATGACGGCCTTAGGCCGTTTTCTCTTTGCAATGCGTTTAATCCGGGCTTTTGCCGTTCTCCTGTTTTCCGTCGGACTACTTTCGGGCTGTTCGGTGAAAAGGAACACCGCACTCAATCGGCGGTGGCACGCTTTTAATGCGCATTTTAACACCCTGTACAACGGCCAGGTGGCTTTTGAAGAGGGTGAAGAGGCCCAAACCAAAGGCAACAAGGACGATTACACGCGGCTCCTGCCGATGTACGAATGTCAGAACGTGGCGACACAGTCTTTGGGCTCCGGCAATTTCGACACCTCCATCGAGAAAGCGCAAAAGGCCATCAAGCAGCACAGCATCAAGAAAAAGCCCGCTGCCGGCAACCGGAACAGGAGGATGACGCCGGAGGAGAAAGAGTTCAGGGCCAGGAGAGAGTTCAACCCCTATCTGTGGCGCGCTTGGTTTATGATGGCCGAGTCGCAATTCAGAAAAGGCGAGTTTATCGAATCCAGCGCCACTTGGAACTACATCATCCGGCTTTACGCCACGCAGCCGCGTATCACGCAGGTGGCGAGAGCCCGTCTGGCCCGTTGCTATGTGGCATTGGGGTGGCCCTACGATGCAGAAGATGTGTTGCGTCGCGTGGGGCGAGACAGCCTCAGTTTTAAAGCTACGAGGGAAAAGACCAACACAGAGGCGGCGTATTATCTTCTGACGGAGCAATATGATGAGGCTTTGCCGCGACTGGAGCATGTGGTGAAACATACGAAGGGCCGAATCCGTCGGGCCCGTTTGAACTTCCTGATTGGCCAGCTCTACAACATGAAGGGCGAGAAGCAGAAGGCCTACAGTGCATTGTCGCGCGTGGTGGCGGCTAATCCACCCTACGAGATGACTCTGGCGGCACGTGTGCTGCAGACGGAAGTCATGGGTAGGGACAAGTCCAAGCAAATGATACGTCGTTTGAGACGTATGGCCAAAGACGAAAACAATACCGAATATCTGGATCAGATTTACTATGCCATTGGCAACATATATCTTTCGTTGCCCGACACGGCCAGCTGTTTGGCAGCGTGGGAAAAAGGCGTGGAGGAGAGTACCGGCGGCGGACCGGCGAAGGCGTCTCTGCTGCTGAAGCTCTCGGAGATGTATTGGACGAAGGAAGACTACATCAATGCTGCGCGGACCTATCAGGCCTGCGCCGGGATTTTCTCCAAGGAATTGAAGGAGTACAAGCAGGTGGAGGAGCGCTCGAATGCTCTGCAGCCGTTGGCGCCGCATCTGGAGGCCGTCAAGCTGCAGGACAGCCTGCAGGCTTTGGCCAAATTGCCGGAGGCGGAATATCTGGCTGCCATCGACCGTGTCATCGAAGTCCTGAAGAAAAAGGAAAAGGAGGAGGAAAAGAAGCAGGCTCAGGCAGAAGACCGCGCCGAGATACGGCAAAACCGACAGGCCATGGCGGCTACTGCGGCGGCGCAGACGAGAGTTTCGGGTCAGGCAGGAGCGTGGTATTTCTACAACGCAACCACCGTGACGTCCGGTAAGGCGGCTTTCCGTAAAAAATGGGGTGAGAGAAAGAATGAAGACAACTGGCGCCGCACCAATAAAACAATCCTCAACGACAGCGAGTTCGATGACTACGACTACGCCTCGGAAGATTCACTGGCCGCTGCGGCAGACAGTCTGGCTGTAACGGAGCCTGCGGAGGACGATCCGGACAAGGCCTTGAAAGATTCGTTGGCCAACGACCCCCATCAGCGCGAGTACTATCTCAGGCAGATTCCGTTCACGGAGGATCAGTTGGCGGAGTCGAACACCCTGTTGTCTGACGGATTGTATAATGCGGGCATCCTTGAGCAGGAAAATGTGGAGAATTTCTCCATGGCCAAGCGCACCCTGGAGCGTCTGATGCGCGACTTCCCCGAATACGAAAAGATTGAAGATGTCTATTACCATATGTTCCTCATATGTGGCCGCCTCGGTCTTTGGGACGAGGCGCAGGGCTATCGACAGAAGTTGATTGATGAATATGCCGACGGGGAGCATGCCGTGGCGTTGTCCAACCCGCTCTATGAGGAGATTGCCCGACGGGGTCGCCACATGGAGGACTCGCTCTATCAAAACACTTTTGCTGCCTACATAGGCAACCGCTACGAGGAAGTGGGCCGCAACTACGAGAAACATACACGCAACTTTCCGGAAGGCGCCCACCGTGCGAGGATGATGTTCGTGCAGGCTATGAGCCTTCTCTACAGTGGCGATCGCAGCGGATTCCTGAGCCTGTTGAAGGAGTTGATCCAGAAGTATTCTCAGGAGGAAATCAGCGAAATGGCGGCGCAAATAGTGAAAGGCGTACAAAACGGCCGTCTGTTGCAGGGTGGGCCGTGGGACGCTTCCGGCATCTGGGGACGCCGCTTCAGAGATTTCGGCGAGGGCAGCGACAGCACGGAGGTCAAGGTGCTCACGGAGGAGCGTGTGACCAACTATGCCTTTGTGCTTGCCTACGAAAAGGGATCTTTGGATGAGGATCAACTGCTCTTCGAGGTGGCGCGCTACAACTTCAGCAATTTCATGGTGCGCAACTTCGAATTGGAAATCTCCGATGTGGGCGGCATTTCCATGCTGGCAGTGAAGGGCTTCCTGAGTTATGACGAGGTGCACGCCTACGCTCAGATGCTCTACAGTGATGAGCACATGGCCACCGTGTTGGAAGGTATCCGCTCGCTGCTGATTGCCGAAGACAACTTGAAACTCTTGGGTGTGGACTATAGCTTCGACGACTACGAGACGTTCTATGAGGAAAAGATTCAGCCGATAGAAGTGCCGAAGGAACTCAATATTGATGAAAACCAGGAGCTGGAGGACATCGATCCGGAAGATGTCCCGGAAGGCTACGGCACAGGTACGGAGGCTGCACCCGAGGAGGAAATAGAGGAAGACGACTTCCCGTTCGGCTTTTGACGTGACATATAAATAAAAGGAAAGAAGATGGACTACAAGCTGCTGTGGATAGACGATGAAATTGACCTTCTGAAGGGACACATCATGTTTTTGGAGAAGAAGGGATACGGCGTGGACACGGTGACCAACGGATTCGACGCACTTGAACAGTGCGACAAGGAGGATTATGATCTGGTGCTCCTGGACGAAAACATGCCCGGTCTGTCCGGTCTGGAGACGCTGCAGCGCATCAAAGAGGCGCACCCGGCTCTGCCTGTGGTGATGGTGACCAAGAGCGAGGAGGAAAACATCATGAACCAGGCCATCGGCAGTAAGATAGCGGACTACCTAATCAAGCCGGTCAATCCGACACAGATACTCCTGTCGCTCAAGAAAAACATCCATCAAAAGAGGATTCAGACGGAGGTGACGGACCAGAACTATCAGCAGAACTTCGGTAAAATCAGTCTGGAAATGGGAGAGGCCATGACCATGGAGGATTGGAAGGAGGTCTATAAGAAATTGGTGTTCTGGGAGCTTGAGCTCTCGGAAACGGATTCCCAGATGAAGGAAATGCTGCTGATGCAGAAGGGGGAGGCCAACACGGAGTTTGCCAAGTTCATCAAGAAGAACTACGAGAAGTGGATACGTTTGCGCCTGAGCGGCGATCAGTATGTTCCAGGCGAGGACGTACCCCTGATGTCGCCGGACATCTTCAAGACACAGGTGTTCCCCGCTTTGGACAAGGGGGAGAAGGTGACGCTAATCGTCATCGACAATTTCAGGTTCGATCAGTGGCGCATGATACGCAACGAGATTGCCGATATGTTCTCCATTGAGGAGAATCTCTACTGCAGCATTCTGCCGACGGCAACGCAATATGCCAGAAATGCGATTTTTTCTGGACTGATGCCGGATAAGATAGAGAAAATGTTCCCTGATCTGTGGGTCGACGAGGACTCGGAAGAGGGAAAGAATCTGAATGAAGCGCCTCTGGTGCAGACGCAGCTGGAGCGTTACAGAAGAAAGAACACGTTCTCCTACCACAAGGTGAACGATTCTGTCGGTGCCGAGAAGCTGTTGACGCAACTGTCCACCTACAGACAGCACGACCTCAACGTCATTGTTCTAAATTTCGTGGATATGCTGTCTCATGCCCGCACGGAAAACCGCATGGTCAAAGAGCTGGCCAATAACGAGGCCGCCTACCGAAGCATCACGCAGAGCTGGATGCGCCATTCGGCTGTGGGTGAGCTCTTCCGCACGCTGGCTCAAAGCGACCGCCGTATCATCCTCACCACGGATCACGGCAGCATTCGCACGCAGAATCCCGTCAAAGTGATTGGCGACCGTAACGTGAACACCAATCTCCGCTATAAGTTAGGCAAGACGCTGACTTACAACCCCAAAGAGGTGTATGAAATCAAAGACCCGCATCGGGTGGGACTGCCGGCGCCGAACATTTCCACAACCTACATCTTCGCCACAGAGCAGGATTTCTTTGCCTATCCCAACAACTACAACTACTACGTGTCATACTACAAGGACACGTTTCAGCACGGGGGTATTTCCCTGGAGGAGATGCTCATCCCGCTAATCACGATGAAGAGCAAAGGAAAGTAATGGGTTTAGCGTTTACGTATGATGGAGAGTCCGTCGCGCAAGGGGAGAATCACTTTTTCGACGCGCGGATCGTTGGCCACAAGGTCGTTGAATTCCTGAAGTCCTCGCGTCTGGAGGTCTGACGCTCTGGCCTCTTCGGTGATGCGGCCATACCACAGTGTGTTGTCGGCCAGGATGAAGCCGCCGGGATTCATGCGCGGCAGCAACATCTCGTAGTATTTGACGTATTCCCGTTTGTCGGCGTCAACGAAGGCGAGATCCCATCGGTCGCCGAGTGTCGGAATGATGTCCAATGCGTCGCCGATATGCAGATGTATGCGGTCGGCCCATGGGCTCCCGTCAATCCAACGTCGCAGGAAATCCTCGTTTTCATCGTAAACCTCTATGGTGTGCAGCTCGGCGCCTTCAGGCAGTCCTTCTGCCATGGAGAGGGCAGAGTAGCCGCTGAACGTGCCCAACTCTATAACGCGGCGCGGCCGAATCATCTCCACCAGCATTTTGAGCAGACGCCCCTGAAGATGTCCGCTGGCCATTTGACCGTAGGATAACTTCAATTGGGTGTCACGCCACAGAGCGTGGAGGTATTCGCCCTCCGGATCGATGTGACTCAGGATGTAGTCGTCGAGGCTCACTTGATGTTGAGCAGAGCCTCAAGAGCCAGACGGTAGCTGTCCAAGCCGAATCCCCAAATGGTGCCGACGCAACCCTGGGCAATCATGCTGTGGTGGCGGAACTCTTCGCGCTTGGGCACATTGGAGATGTGCACTTCCACCACGGGGGCATTGACGCTGCGGATGGCATCGAGGATGGCGATGGAGGTGTGGGTGTAGGCGCCGGCGTTCAGGATGATGCCGTCGCGATCGAAGCCGACTTCCTGTATCTTGTCGATGATGGCACCCTCGGAGTTGCTCTGGAAATAATCCAGGCGGCAATTGGGGTAGAGGTCGCGCAGACGGTGAAGATAGTCGTCAAATCCTTTTTTACCGTAAATTTCGGGTTCGCGGATGCCCAGCAGGTTCAAATTGGGGCCGTTGATAATTTGAATTCTCATAGTTGTTTGCGAAATTACGCGGCAAATATATGAAAAAAAGTCATGAAGAGGATACAGGCAAAGCTAAAATTTTGTATTTTTGCGTCAAATGAGCATAAAAAAGCATCTTTCCGGGATTGGCATTGTGCCCCAGGCGTTGCTCGACGGGTATGTACGCTATCTCCGTTTGGAGAAGTCGGTGACGGAAAATACGCTTGATGCCTATCTGAACGATTTGCAAAAGCTGCTCAACTACTATGCCGATGAGGGGATAGACTTCCGTTGTGTTTCTCTCGAGCAGCTCTCGTGTTTCTCCGCCCTTCTACGGGAGACGGGCGTTTCGGCCACGACACAAAAGCGGGTGCTTTCCGGTGTGAGAAGCTTTTATTCTTACCTGCTTCTGGAAAAGGAGATAGAACAGGATCCGACAGAACTGCTTGAGGGGCCCAAGCTCGGAATGCATCTGCCTCAAGTGCTTAGTGTGGAGGAGATTGACCGTATTGAGGGGGTGATAGACCAGTCGACGCCTCAAGGTGTGCGCGACCACTGCATCATCGAGGTGCTTTACAGTTGCGGCTTGCGCATCTCAGAGTTGTGCGCTCTGTCGTTTACCGATTTGTTTTTGGAAGAAGGCTACATCCGTGTCTTCGGAAAGGGGCGTAAGGAGCGTTTGGTGCCTATTTCACGACGTGCGGTGGAGGAGTTGCAAAACTGGTTCACCATACGGCGGCAGATGGAGCCGGTGAAGGGTTTTGAGGACGTGGTCTTCCTGTCCATGCGTCGCAGACGTCCGCTCTCCAGAATTTCGCTCTTTATATTTATCCAGAACTATGCGTTGGCGGCCGGCATCAAAAAAAAGATCTCGCCGCACACGTTTCGTCACAGTTTTGCCACGCATCTGCTGGAGGGCGGGGCCGGATTGAGGGCGATACAGGCCATGCTGGGTCACGAGAAGATCAGCACGACGGAAATATACACTCATCTTGACCGCAGCCGTCTGAGGGAAGAAGTGCTGCTTCATCACCCAAGAAATATTAAAAATGAAACAAAAGGGTGAAATAATGTTATTTTCTAAAGAAAAATAAGGGGGAATGAGAAAAAAATTGTATTTTTGCATCCAAAATGGAACAAATTATACACCAAAATATTTCAAATTCTAAAATCAGTATGAAAAAGTCTATTCTTTTTGCAGGCATGGCAGTGGTGCTGTCCATGACCTCTTGCAGCAAGCTGAAGCTTACGGCAGACAATTTCAAAGTGACGCCCACCCCTTTGGAGGAGGTTGGCGGTCAGGTTCCTGCAACCATTACGGCAAATTTCCCCGAGAAGTGCATTCCCAAGAAGGCCGTTGTAACGGTGACTCCCGTCCTGAAGTATGAAGGCGGCGAAGCTGCCAGCGAGAGCGCCACATTCCAGGGCCAGAAGGTTGAAGGTAACGGCACCTCCGTTCAGTATAAAGTGGGTGGCACTTACAACATGAAGGCCAACTGGGCTTACCAGGACGCCATGCTGAAGAGCGATCTCTATGCCCGCTTCGACGCCAAGGTCGGCAAGAAGGCCAAACAGTTGCCCGACGTGAAGATTGGCTACGGTATTCTGGCTACCTCTCAGCTCCTGCGTTATACCACTGTAACCGGTGCTGTTGCTCCCGATGCTTACCAGCGCATCATCGCTCAGAAGCAGGAGGCCAACATCAAGTTTCTCATCAATCAGGCCAATCTTCGCACCAGCGAGACCGGCAGTGTGAGCATCCAGGATCTCGTGAAGATTCTCAAGGAGATCAACGACAACAACGAGACCCGTGCTCTGCAGGGCATCGAGGTGAGCGCCTACGCTTCTCCCGACGGTAAGTACGACTTCAACGAGAAGCTGGCCGAAAAGCGTCAGGATGTTTCCGATAAGTTCCTCAAGGGCCAACTTAAGAAGATTGGCATGAAGGCCGACGTGAACACCAAGTACACCGCTGAGGACTGGGACGGCTTCCAGCAGCTGATCAGCCAGAGCAACCTTCAGGACAAGGAGGTGATTCTGCGCGTCCTCTCCATGTATCAGGATCCCGAAGAGCGTGAGCAGCAGATTCGCAACATGAGCAGCGTTTACACCGAGATTGCTGACGGTATCCTGCCCGAGTTGCGTCGTGCCCGCCTGCTTGTTAACTATGATGTGATCGGCCGCAGCGACGAGCAGATCATCGCCCAGTTCAACGAGGATCCCAACAAGCTCTCTGTTGAGGAGATGCTCTACGGTGGCAACCGCCTGATGACCGATCCCGCTCAGAAGACCGCTTGGTATGCCAAGACTCAGGAGATCTATCCCAGCGACTACCGTGCATTCAACAACCAGGCTCAGCTGGCCATCATGAGTGGTGACAACCAGCAGGCTGAGGCTTACCTGAACAAGGCTGCTGCCATCAATGCCAACGCTCCCGAGGTGAACGCCAACAAGGCCATCCTCGCCATGAAGAGCGGCGACATCGCTGCAGCAGAGCAGTACATGGGCAAGGCCAGCGGTGCTGACAGCTATCAGGAGGTTCAGGGTGCTTTGAACATTGCCAAAGGCAATTACGCACAGGCTGACAGAAATCTCGCCGGTGTGAACACTAACAGCGCAGCTTTGGCACAGATTCAGGCCAAGAACTATGTTGCTGCCAGAAACACTCTGGCCAACGTGAAGGATCAGAGCGCTGTGACCAGCTATCTGAAGGCAGTTCTCGGTGCCCGCACCAACGACAGCGCTGCTGTTGCCAACGGCTTGAAGGAGGCCATTGCCAAGGATCCCTCTTTCGCCAAGCGTGCTCTTAATGATGTTGAATTCGCAAACTACGCCAACGTCGTAGAGAGCGTATGCAAGTAATCAGGAGGTAGTGCGTCGAGCATCTTACCTTTTGTTCGTCCTTCTTCTCCTCACGGCTTGTGGGGGAACCTCAAGCAGGCAGACTTCTTCATTTTCTCGGAAGAAGGCTACATGGAGAAGATAGACACCATCCACGTCAAGGACGGGTGTTTTGACTACCGTGTACCTCTGACCGCAGAGGAAGCCTCTTTCACCTTGGTTTATCCCAACTTCTCCACGTTGGATATCTTCGGCGGCAGCGGACAGCATGTGCATATCGAAGGTGATGCCCGCAGCCTGTCGGAAGTGGAGGTGGAGGGCGGCCGTGTCTCGGACGAGTATAAGGAAGAGTTCTACCGTCGCCGTGAGCAGGGTAAAAGTTTGTTGGAGAAAGGTAGAAAGCTGACTCCCTTTAAGTTGGTCACCCGCAAGGGCGACACCATCCGGCGTGACCAGTACAGGGGCCAGTGGCTTCTGATAGCTTTTTGGGCCGAGTGGTGTCCGGGCAGCAGCAGCGCCACGCGTGAGAGCCGTCTTTTTAAGAAAGCGTTGGGTAAGAAGGGCGAGGCCATCAGCTACAGTCTGGACACGGACACCTTGCTTGTCTCGCTTGACGAGCAACGCGACAGCATTGTCTGGCCTAGTGTGTGCGACAGACTTTCGTGGTGCAGTCCTCTGGTGCAATCCCTGGGCATCAGAGAGCTTCCGTTCTATATCCTTGCCGACACTGCTCAGCGCATTGTGGCCTTCGGCAGCAGTTGGAATAAGGATATTGCGCCCGCTTTACCCAAACACTAATCCCCTTCGTCCGATGATATATGCAATAGGAGAAACAGTGATGGATATCCTCTTCAAAGAGGACAAACCCATAGATGCAGTGCCGGGAGGCTCTGCGTTCAACAGTGTCATATCCATCGGCCGTGTCGGTGTGCCTTGCGCTTTTATCGGTTACACGGGCAAAGACCATGTCGGTGATCTCACCGTAGACTTCTTGAAGACCAACGGCGTGGATGTCCGCTTTTTTGAGCAAAAAGACAAAGTGAAGAGTTGTATATCACTGGCTTTCCTGGATGAACGGGGCGATGCCCACTATGTGTTTTATAAAGACACGCCGGTTTCCAATTCCCTGTTGGACCGGAAACTTGGATTCCAAGCCGGTGACATCCTCCTGCTCGGTTCGTATTATGCCGTCAGTGCCGGCACCAGAAGCCAGATTAAGGGTGTCTTGGATGCCGCAGCGACAGCCGGTGCAACCGTGTATTATGATTTGAACTTCCGTAGCAGTCATAAAGATGAGTTGCCGGAGTTGATGCCTGCCATTCTTGACAATTTCCGACGGGCTACCGTTGTGAGGGGGTCAGCCGACGATTTTGAGGTGATGTGGGGGGAGCGCGATGCGCGTAAGATATATAAGGAGCATATCGCCCGGTATTGCAGGATATTTATATGCACATCCGGCGCCGGACGCATCACGGTGTGTACACCAAATGACGTCTGGGATTTTGATGTTCAGCAGGTTACCGATGTGGTGAGCACGGTGGGGGCTGGCGACAATTTCAACGCGGGCTTCCTGTGTGCTCTGGCCCGGCGACAGATACCGTTGTCCGGAGATATTGAAAAGACGGACATGGCTCCATTGATTGAAAGCGGTGTACGTTTTGCTTCTGCGGTGTGCCGAAGCACTGAAAATTACGTCCCCGTTTCATTTAAATTGTGATGTGATGAGGGATAAAAAGACATTGAGAATTGTGTATATGGGCACGCCGGAGTTTGCCGTAGCAGCTCTGGAAGCGCTTGTGGAGGGCGGCTATAATGTGGTCGGGGTGGTCACCATGCCGGACAAGCCCGTGGGGCGTCACGGCAGCGTGTTGCAGGCCTCGCCCGTGAAACAGTATGCTCAGGAGAAGGGCCTTAAGGTGTTGCAGCCGGAGCGTCTGAAGGATGAGGCTTTTCTTGAGGAACTGCGTGCGCTGAGAGCCGACCTGCAAATCGTGGTAGCTTTCCGCATGTTGCCCGAAGTCGTATGGTCTATGCCTCCGTTGGGTACCTTTAACGCTCACGCTTCACTTCTGCCGAAATACCGTGGTGCGGCTCCGATCAATTGGGCCATCATACGCGGTGAGCGTGAGACGGGCATGACGACATTCATGCTGAAACATGAGATAGACACCGGTGACATCATTCAGCAGGTTCGTGTGCCCATTTTTGAGAGCGATAACGCCGGTACGCTGCACGATCGTCTGATGACGCTCTCCGCCTCGTTAGTGACGGAGACGGTGGATTGTCTTCTTGAAGGCACTTTGATCACACACCCTCAGGCGGATTCTGAGGCTACCGATGCACCCAAGATCTTTCGCGAGACGTGCAAAATCGATTGGAATCGACCTACCGTGGAGGTGCACAACTTCATCAGAGGCCTTTCGCCTTATCCCGGTGCATGGACGATGTTGGGCGACAAGGTGCTGAAGATTTTTGAAAGCACTCCTCATCCGGGAGAGCATGAAGCCCCCGGAACGTTATATTCCGACGGACGCTCTGTTTTGGAATTTTCCGCTGCTGATGGCGTAATCCGGGTGAAGACGCTTCAAATGGAGGGCAAAAAGCGTATGTCGACGGAGGATTTCCTGCGTGGGACCAAATTATGAAATGTTTTTCGGTCATATTCGTCTTTCTTGGTTTGCTGTCTTTAAATGTGAATGCGCAGCAAGCCAATCCGATGTTCGGTGAGGACACCGTATCTGCAGCCTATATCCGTCAATGGGTGCACAACGGAGACTTTGTACACTACATGGAGTCCCAGAATGACCACATTGTGTATCAGGGTCTCCACAACGGACAATGGAGTCAGGGCGATCAGTTGATATTCTCGGTTGACGGCAATTCTTACCGCCAAAACCGCTATTACATGGAAGGATTCCGTATTTCCGACCGCTTCCGTTCCGGCAACACGCTTTATGTGCCCAACATAGAGCACTATAACACCACACTTGACGTACACTCCTCCCGCCTGTATTTCAGTTTGGACGAGCAGGCCGAGGATTACGTTCAGGCTCAGTTTAACGCCGGTGGATTGGGTGAATATGACAAGAGCACGGCTGCGATAGTGCATCTTTTCCATAATGCGGGCTATGAGGATTTGTATAAGCAGAATTCGCTGACCAACCGCCAGCATATCACGGCTTCCGGCAACGTGGACATGGCTTTTACGCTGAAGGGGAAGGGGAGCCGCTGCCGGCAACATTTGTATGCGCAGTTCGGACAACGCCAGTTGCCGGCCTACGATCAAAACGGTCTGCTGGACGGTCGGGAATTGTATGGCGCCAACAACTACAAGGTTCAGTTCGACGGCCAACTGCCTCACGGGATGTGGCTCGACGGCTTGGGCTATCTGGTGAATTTCTCCGGCACAGGCAGTTTTGGCAGCGAATTCTATCTGAACCACAGAGAGGTCTCGGATCTTAAAACCTATTCGGCTTCTCTTTACGGACGCAAACGTATCATGTCATCGGACGGACGCCATCCTTCCGACATAGTTTCCGGCCTGACCTGGAGCACTAATGTGGTGAACCATACGGAGCTGAGATTCCGCCGCAACATCATTGACCAGGACGGTGAGAGTTTCGAGCCGTGGAGCCCAGACGGATCCACCCATGAGCTCACATGGTTTATCCGTTGGGAACGGCCGTTGTTGAATTGGTTGAAGCTCAGGGCCGAGGGCTATAATTCCATGATGCACTTTTCTCCCTCCACGACGGCGTGGAGCAACCTTGTCTATCAGCAGCATCAAGGGCAGGAAGTCTTCACACCTCTCTATCAGATTGAATGGACTTCGCAAGCCTTCACCGGCGGTCTTTTGGAGAACAGCATCGGTCTGGAGGCAAATCACAATCTCTCGAAGAAGGTGTCGTTGCGTGCTCATCTGGATGCCACTTTGGACGGCTATCTGCTGAGTCAGGGACAGTCGACCGTATCTCCCAACTGGGAAGCCGGCATTTCGTTTGACATTCATCCCTGCCGCTGGTTCCAAATGGGTGTCAGCTTGCAGCACGACCGCATGGCTTATGGCATAGAACATTTGCGCTATTTCTCTACGCGATACATGAACGGCCGGGTCTATTACGACAATGCCGCAGGCGGTCGCGGCGCGTTGCTGACGACTACCGGCGGCGCTTATCATTCGAAATCCGGGCTGATGCAGCCGTCGTATCTGACCTTGGAGATTCCCATTCGTTTCCGTTTTCAGGGGCGTAGGGGTAAACATGAGATTGTTTTGCAACAGACCTATCGCAAGTACATCAACCAGTGGTTCACTCAAATGACAGGCGGTGATGCAGCCAATGGATCCTGGCAGGACGACTGGTATTTCCTGAATCCTTCCGAGCGACAGTATGAGGTGGTTTATCAGCCCCACAGCTTGATGGGCGACGGCTTCCTTTTCAACACACCCTATTATATTTCTCAGCTGACGCGATATACCTACACAGGCAAGCGTTTTACTTGCTCCGTCTCATGGCAGAATATCATCGGAGCAGGTCTTCCGTTAGGACTCTCCAACGGGCCGGCAAGCAACAATTTCGGCACGCTTTCCGAACTTTCCGCCTCGCCCAACACTTTGCTGGTTTCAAGCAATAAAAACGCCAAGACACCGGCCGTGGGGCGTCTGGATCAGGATAAGGGTTTCGTTCTGCGCACGTATTTCGGTTACAACATCTGCCGTTGGGTGCAGGCGGGTCTCCTCTTCAAGTGGACAGACGGTCAGCCTTTCAGCATTTTCAACACCAACATCCGAGCTGATGCGCCGGGCAACACACAAGCAGCCATACGTCCCAGTTCCACGCGTGGCACCAATCCGACTGATGGCGACTTTGGCACGCGTGAGTCGGCTATTTTCAATTTTGATTTTCATGTTCGCGCCCAGTGGGAGGCCGCTGGCCACCCCATGTCTCTGACGCTGCTTTGCTACAATTTGTGGGACTTTGGCAACGTGCTCAACGAGTACACGTTCCCCCAGGGAGTGCGCGGCATGAATGAGCGCGGTCACAATATGTGTCTCACCATTCCCCGCGGCTTGATTACAACCTTTAAAGTGGGCTTGTAGTTTCTTGCGGGCAGCGGTTTATCCGTACGATTGATTCCGAAATGGAGTTGATGTTGAAAAAAAATGAGGAGGGATATCAGCTTTCTCCGAATAAAATCGTATATTTGCGCAAACGTATTGCAGTTGGTCAATGGAAGTTATAAAAACCGCTATCGAGGGCGTTCTTATCATTGAACCCCGTGTGTTCAAGGACGCCAGAGGATATTTTTTTGAGAGTTTTTCCGAGCGCGAATTCTTTGAGAAGGTTCGCCCCATCCATTTTGTGCAGGACAATGAATCCATGTCGTCTTATGGTGTGATGCGTGGACTGCATTTTCAGCGTCCGCCCTTTACTCAGTCCAAGTTGGTGCGATGTGTTAGGGGTGCAGTCTTGGATGTTGCAGTAGATATTCGAAAGGGCTCTCCGACCTATGGGCAGCATGTTGCCGTTGAGCTTACTGAAGACAATCACCGTCAGTTTTTTGTGCCGCGTGGTTTTGCCCACGGTTTCTCGGTGTTGAGCGAGACGGCCGTGTTTCAATATAAATGTGACAATTTTTATGCACCTGAGGCCGATGATGGTATCTCCATCCTGGATGTCATTTTGGGCATTGATTGGAGAATCCCTGTAGAAAAGGCCATTCTCTCAGAGAAAGACACGAGGCATGTTTGTCTGAAGGATTTCGATTCTCCGTTTGACA
The DNA here is from genome assembly GCA_902784475.1 of uncultured Bacteroidales bacterium. Lineage (GTDB taxonomy): Bacteria > Bacteroidota > Bacteroidia > Bacteroidales > Bacteroidaceae > Physcousia. The sequence goes on from CACZUX010000025.1 coordinate 15,667, forward strand.
TCAATGTAGATTAATTTCTTGGAATCAAATAAATAGGAATCTAATACTATGGAAAAGATATCGATTTTAGTTCCATGTTGCAACGTTGAGAAATACGTGGGGGAGTGCTTGGAAAGCATTAAGAAACAAACATACACCAATTTGGAGGTTATATGCATAGATGATGGTAGTAAGGATTCAACGGGCATAATCCTAGATAAGTATGTGGCATTGGATAATCGGTTCAGGGTTATTCATAAGCCAAATACCGGTTATGGGGACTCTATGAATAAAGGTCTGGAATCCTGCACAGGGGATTACATCGGTATCGTGGAGTCGGACGATTGGGTAGAGCCCGAGATGTTTGAGACGATGCTTCGTGCCGCAAAAGAGAACGACTTGGATTTAGTGCGCTGCTGCTGGTATGAAGGACCGACGGCCACCGAGCGTATCAATGACCAGTCTTGGGTGAAGAAGAATAAGGTGTTCTGCCCGTTGGATAGAGAGGATACCTTTTTTCAGCAGCCGTCAATATGGGTTTCTCTCTATCGTCGGGATTTGCTTGAAGAGGGAAGGAAGATACGTTTTTTACCGACTCCGGGAGCAAGTTATCAAGATACTTCTTTTGCATTTAAGGTTTATACCAAATCTAAACGATTTATGATGTTGGATAAACCTTTGCACCACTATCGCATTAACCCAAACTCTTCTGTGATGTCCACCGGCAAGGTGTATTGTATTGTGGACGAATGGGAGGAAATGAAAAGGTGGATATGCGAGGATGTCGTCCTCTGTAAAAAATTCTCGGAAACATCGCTCTTTGCGAAAGTATGTTATGGTGGAGCAATATGGAATTATGAGCGTCTGTCGACTCATGTCACCAAACTCTTGTTTTTAAGAAGAGCCAGCCGGTTCTTCCGTGAGGCGAAAGCTGCTGGAATTTTTAATTTATTTGAATATTCGCACAGTTTGGAGGGTAAGACCATTCTAAGTGTGATGTCTTCTCCTTTGGATTATCATCGCAACCGTATCTCAGAGAGACTGGTGTTTATGGCGAAGTATGGGGATGATGCCGTGTTGCCAGCGAGTGCTCAAGAGGATATGATTTCCGTGGTGATGACTTGTTACAACACTTCCAAATACATCTATTCTTCGCTGATGAGTGTTGTCCGGCAGAGTTACAAGAATATAGAGATTATCTGTGTGGATGACTGCTCTTTGGATGACACGAAAATGGTTGTTCGTCATCTTATGAGAAAAGACTCGCGCATTGTGTGGTGCAGCACAGAGAAGAATAGCGGTCTATCGGCTTCTCGCAATCTCGGCATTGGGCACTGCCGTGGCAAATATATCCTTTTTGTGGATGGTGACGATTGCCTGCTTCCTAATGCCATAGCCGATCTCTATGCCGCCATGAGCGAGGATGACAGTCTTGTTAATGCCAGTGCGGTAGTATACTATGAGGGGGGTGAGACTCGTTATGGTTCCTTAGTAGAGGGCGATAAGAAATATTATAAAATTAAGGAGGATAAATGCATCAACGCTCTCTCTGATATAGACGAAGCTTGCAAGGTACATGTCAGTGCTTGGGGTAAACTGTGGCGCCTGTCTGTCATCCGTGACAACGGTATCCTGTTCCCCGAAGGCTTACTTTATGAGGATGCCTGCTTCTTTTGGAAGTATTTATGTGTGGCTCCCCAGATGCGTTTACTTACCAAGCCGGTCTGTCTTTATCAACGCCATCTCGTGGGCTCCATTATGAGTGATACGTTTGGGAAGAAATCAGGGTTTGCTATCCAGCATATCCTCATATTGGATGATATTTTCCGTTTTGTGCAGAAGAAGCATTTGGAGGTGATAGGCCGCACAGTGCTAGGCCATCTTTATGAACCATTCTTTTGGTTTGCGGTCAATCATTCTCCGGAGTGCGATTTTGACAGTCTGCTTGACAACATGTGCCGTATTCTAGCGGAACAGCAAGCAGATACCTCTGCTTCGCCCGTCTTGGATTATGTGACCCATTATAAAGAGACCAGCAAAGGGAAATTGTTTATTGATGCATATCATGAAGGACGAACGATGCAGGTTGACAACCAAGATACTGTGAGATACAGGGAACTGTACAGGTTGAGTAAAAAATTGAGAAAGTATAGAAAACTCACCAAAGTGTTTGCTGCTACTTCGGCTCTCCTTTTAATGTTGCTGCTTATAGGAATGATGATATGAAGGAGCTACCAATAAAGATAAAACTGGATAAAGCGTTCTTTCTGCCAGAAGAACGATGTGGATACCAGGTGACTGCAGAGTCCAAACAGTTGTGGGCAGTATTGTTGGATCTAATGGTAGAAATGGATGGGGTATGTAAGAAATATGGCATACGGTATTCTATCGATTCTGGCACCCTTTTAGGCGCGGTCAGACACGGTGGCTTTATTCCGTGGGACAACGATGCGGATGTCATCATGCTGCGTTCTGAATACAACAGACTTTGTGAGATTGCTCCGACAGCATTCCAGGATCCCTATTTCTGGCAGACCAATGAAACGGACCCGGGATCGATGCGCCCTCATGCTCAACTTAGAAACAGCAAGACAACCTGTATTCTCAACGATGAGATGGAGAATGGCCGTCCGCGTTTTACATTCAATCAAGGTATCTTTTTGGATGTATTCGTCCTGGATGAAGTTCCGGATGATGTAAGGGAACGGCAAGCTTTTATGGAGGCCCTGCAAAAGTCGAAGACTATGTTGTGGGACTTCAAGGAGTATTATTGTGCCAGCAGGAATTCATTATGGATGGAAATGGCACAGAGACAGGTATATAGGGATTTTGAGACGCTTGTGTCTCGATATAACGGGACGGGCCAGAAACGTGTGGCGAACATTTCGCTAACCCCAATGCGTAAGGAAAACGATCTCTACCCCAAAGCGATGTACCAGGATTTGGTGAATTATTCTTTTGAGGGATTTCCATTTCCTGGCCCAAGAGACTATGAAACCAAGTTAAGGGGGTGCTATGGCGATTGGCACCAGTTTGTTGTGGGGGGTGATGCACATGGAGGTGTGTTTTGTGATGCGACTACGTCCTACACACACTACGTAAGTGCCTCTCCCAAGACTGCCTGCCATGTGTCATCGACAGCGGAGCATCCGATATACCGATTGTACAAGCAGAGAGATGAACTTCTACAACAGCGTGACGAGGCATGGAAAGCACTTTCTCAAAATGCAAAAGCAATCGAAGAGAAAGAATTAGAAATTGTTCGGTGTAGGGAGGAGTTGTCATGTGAAAAAGAATTATTAAACATGGCGCAGGTTAAGATAAGTAGAATTCGAAAGGAAAGAAATGTTATCTATGTGATATGTTTCTTTTTTGTGGTCTTGTGCATATTTTTATTAGTGTGTTTGTGAATGACGAAAAGTTTAAAATAGGATATTCACACGGTTCTATCAGCACGATAAATGTTCAGGAAATCATTAAGGAATAGAGCAGAAAGATGGCTGTTACAATATCTATTGTTATACCGGTTTATAATGTTGCGCCGTACCTTGATAAATGTGTGGCGTCTGTCGTTGCGCAAACCTACCGTCAATTGGACATAATTTTGATTGATGACGGATCGACCGATGGGAGTTCCCGGATATGTGACGTATGGGCGGGAAGAGATTCCCGTATCAGGGTAGTTCATCAGGAGAATCAAGGGCTTAGCGCTGCGCGGAATACAGGTATAAAGTTGGCTAATGGTGAGTATATCGGTCTGGTGGACGGTGATGACTACATCGATTCAAGGATGTATGAGATTTTGTTGTCTTCAATTTTCGGAAAAGAACACATTGCAATTTCTTCGTGTTTGTGTTTTGTGGAGAAAAGTGGGAAGACCGGTATTCTTAATGTCTCTTGGGAGGACAAAGGTGTGGTGTTGCTGCCAGGTTCGGACTATGCGCGGAGTAAAATAATGGAAGAAACGCCTCATATGGCGTGGAATAAACTGTATCGGGCGGAGATCTTGAAGACAGTCCCGTTTAGGGCTGGTAGGAACAACGAGGACACTTTGCATGCCTTTGATATGGGGCGGGAGCTGAAAAGACGCGGAATGAACGAAATCATCGTTCCTGACCATTTGTATTTTTACAGGATTCGTTTTGGGGGAATTTGTAGGAATTCAGAGCGTGTATTTCAAATAGAAATTTTGAATAACCTACATCAGCTGATTGGGGAGTGTACAGAAGACGAGTTAGAGTTGGCTGAGTCCATCCGCCGAAAATATCTTGAAACCCTAAGAAATTCTCTTGGGGTGTTAAAGAAGCACCGTGATGCTGTTATCGGAGAATTGAACGTGCATGTGCTTTATGATGCTTTGGTGATAGCCATGGGAGATATCGGTTCGTTAGAGGCGAGGTATTCTTATACCAACAAATATACACGATGGGTGTATAGGGTAGTAAAATCCGAAAAAATAAAAAAAATGCTTCAGGGCGGGTTCTTGAAGGGACTTTATAGAAAAAAGTGAAGCAATGTATCATATATTATAATGGAATAATAGAAGAAGGTGTTATGGTAGAAAAAATAAAATACGATTATCTTATAGTGGGTTCTGGTCTCTTCGGCGCGACTTTTGCCTACCGTGTCAGGCAGAAGGGCAAAACGTGTCTGGTGATAGACAAGCGCAGCCACTTGGGTGGCAATGTCTATTGCGAAAACATCGAAGGAATCAATGTTCATAAATATGGTGCCCATATCTTCCATACCAACAGCAAAGAGGTCTGGGACTTCGTTAACAACATCGTGCCGTTCAATCGTTACACCAACAGTCCTTTGGCCAATTATAAGGGTGAATTGTATAATCTGCCGTTCAACATGAACACCTTTTCGCGCATGTGGCCCGATGTGCATACTCCGGCAGAAGCCAAAAAGCTGCTTGATGACCAGAAAGCAGAGGCTGTGGCGGCCTTAGGAGGACGAGAACCGCAGAATCTGGAAGAACAGGCTCTGACATTAGTGGGTAAGGATATATTTACCAAGCTTATTAAAGAATACACAGAAAAGCAGTGGGGACGTGATTGTCGGGAGCTTCCGGCTTTTATCATCAAACGCCTGCCGGTTCGTATGGTCTATGACAACAACTATTTCGACGACCGTTACCAGGGTATTCCCATCGGAGGTTATAATAAACTTATAGATGGGTTACTAGAAGGTGTTGACTGCAAGACAGAGGTGGATTTCTTCCATTCTGATTATCGTGAATGGAGGAGATATGCCGCTAAACTGGTATATACAGGTCCCGTTGATCAATACTTTGACTATTGTTTGGGACATCTTAACTGGCGTACGGTGTGCTTTGAAACACGGGTGGAAGATATGCCCAATTATCAGGGCAATGCCGTAGTGAACTACACGAGTCATAAAGAACCTTACACTCGTGTTATTGAGCATAAGCATTTTGAGATGTTTGGTCAGGAGGTATATGACTGTCCAAAAACTGTGATAAGTGAGGAATATAGCACGGAATATAAAGAGGGCATGGAGCCTTATTATCCGGTCAACGATGAACGTAACAATCGATTGGCCGAAGCTTATAGACAGATGGCAGAGAAGGAGCCGGATGTGATTTTCGGCGGTCGTTTGGGTCAGTACAAATATTTTGATATGGCACCCATTATTGAACAGGTGATGGCCTTAACTATGTGAGTTTCTAATACGCGGTACTATATTGATGAATTTGCTACCGCTATTTAAGTGCTATTAGTCATTGGCTTAAAGCATTTGCTGCTATACTTTTATTAAAGATTTTTTCGTAATTTTGCAGCAACAAAATACGTTATGATGCCGTTAGAACAGCAGATTCGTGACGACCTCCGCCACTACCTCTCTTCCCGGGGCGAGCTGGATGAGAGTATGCCGAGCTGTCCCGATGTGGAAGAGACGTGGGAATCACTGGCCAAATCCTATTTGCCCGATGGAATAAGGGAATATGCCCGCTATCCGATGGCTTCGCTCGGATGGATGATGTATCTTGGCATGGCCGTGGCTAAAATGTGGGACGAGAATTGGCAGGCCTACGCCTATCAGCCCGACCTCTATGCTTATGTGCGTGATAAGCGCGGCTTTGACAGCATGGACGAGTATGTCCGGGAGGAAGTCCTGCAGCTCAGCGGAGCCGCCTACGACGAGTTGGAACAAATGGTAGGGGAGTGTGCGGCGCGTCTGGATAACCGCTTGCGCCGCCTCTCCGTCGAGCCCGGGACGAAAGCAGCCTTCGAGGCTTATGTTGCCTGCCTTCATCAGCTCTATTTGATGGGCGCTGCCGTGCAGCTTCATCGTATGGGCTACCGCATGGAGCAGATAAAATAACCCAGTCAAAAAATAAAAAAACACCCGCAAATGTATTGCGAGTGCTTTCTTTTGGTTGATGTGGACCAGCTTGGGCTTGAACCAAGGACCTCCAGATTATGAGTCTGTTGCTCTAACCAACTGAGCTACAAGTCCGGTGTGATCCCTAAGAATCGGGGACAAAAGTACGAAAAAAAGTTGAAATAACCCCACAGTCTCCCGTTTTTTTTGTATCTTTGCTCCATGTTTGCAGCAACGATAGGCTTCTTTGACGGTGTGCACCGCGGACACAGGTGTCTGATAGACCAGCTGACGGGGCTTGCTCGCGAACGCCGCATGGACACGCTGGTGCTGACGATGGACTGCCATCCGCGTCTTGTGCTTCAGAGCGACTATATCCCCCGATTGTTGACTACGCTGGAGGAGAAATGCCGTCTGTTGCGTGAGACCGGTATCTCGCGTTTGGATGTGCTGACTTTCGACCGAGATATGGCTCGCCTCAGTGCGGAGGAGTTTATGCGTGAGGTGTTGAAGCCCCGGGGCGTCGCTCTTCTCCTGATGGGCTACGACCATCGCTTCGGTCACGGAGAAGCCGCCTTTGAAGACTATGTGCGCTGGGGCGAGGCTTGCGGCATCGAAGTGGTGAAGGCGCATGAGCTGTCCGACATACATGTATCATCCACAACCATACGCCGGCTGCTCGCCGAAGGGAGCATCCGTGAGGCGCAGGAACTCTTGGGCCATCCCTATCTGCTCAGCGGCACCGTGGTGGAGGGCCATCGGCTGGGACACACACTTGGATTCCCCACGGCCAATTTGGCGATTACACCAGGAAAGGTGTTGCCCCGGGAGGGTGCTTATGCTGTGCGGACACCCTATGGCGTGGGTATGATGGACATCGGCACCCGCCCCACAGCCAACAACGGCAACGACCTTTCGGTGGAGGTGCATCTGATTGACTTTTCCGGCGACCTCTACGGGCAGGAGCTTTCTTTGGAGCTGGTCGGTTTCCTGCGCGAAGAGCGAGCCTTCCCTTCTTTGGAGGCGCTGAAGGCGCAACTGGAGCAGGATCGCGATGCCGCTCTACGCATGGCAGTCCGGGAGTGATTCCAAATAATCCATAATATAATATAATGTTAAAGAAAAAGAGGTTGCCTCACGGCGACCTCTTTTTTCCGACACATTACAGCGTCTGTTTGGTTCTTTTTAAGATTGATTGGTTCAGTATAGAAAAAGTGTATCTTTCTTCTCAACGGCGGCCGAACTCTGCGGTGTGAGCGACTGCTCCATTTCGCCAAACTCGGCATCGGGATTCTCCACAGCTTCCGCCGTAGGAGCTTTGTCGTCTCCGGTGACGCCCATACTCATGCTGGCGGCCATGCCGAGACAGAGCACGATGGCTACGGAGGCAGCAGCGCGGTAGAATGGGCGAAGATTCACCCGGTGAGCCGGCTGTCGGCCGAAAGACTCATGAGAGGCTTGTGGCGCACGTTCCCGGCGCATCTGCTCCTCAACGGCGAAGAGCGCCCGATAGGCTTTCAGATGTTGCGGCACCTGCTGGTCGTCTTGGAAGAAGGCGTTGAGAATCTGCTCTTCCTGCAGGCTGGTCTCCGCTCTGAAATAGCTCTCAAGGAGCTCTTCAATGTACTTGTAGTCTTTCATATCCGTAATGTATGACGAATGAGATGGGAAAAGGTTACACCCCAACCAAACTTTTTTTTACTTTTTCTCGCCCGCGGTGCAGATACACCTTCACCTGCGACTCCGTGAGCTCCAAAATCTCTGCGATTTCCGCATAGCTTTTACCCTCTATGTCGCGCAGTTCCATGATGCTGCGCTGCACTTCCGGCAGGCGGTCCATTGCTTCGCGCACCAGTTTCATGCCTTCTTCCAGTTCCAATGTGCGGTCGGCGCCGGGTGCGGCTGCAGCGTCGCGCTCGGGGTCCAGTTCCACAGCCTGTAGGCCCGAGCGCTTCAGGCGGTCGAGCGAGAGGTTGCGTACCAGACGCAGCGTCCAGGCTTCGACGCTGTCGATAAAGGAAAGGCGTTCACGGTCGCGCCACAGGCGTTCCAACGTGTCCTGCACCACATCTTCCGCTTCTTCCCGGGAGAGTGTGATGCGCTGGGCCAGGCGGAACATCTTGTCGCGCAGCGGCCAGACGTTTTCTTTAAAACCGAATGACCGTTCCTCGCTCATGACGGAGGTCGCTCCAGTGGGTGATGACCACCTCGCTCACGCCGCCCCTCAGACTGGCAAAGGCGTTCTCCAGTTTGGGCAGCATGCCGCCGCTGACAATGCCTTCGCTCTTGAGCCGGGCAAACGAGGCTTCGTTGATTTCGCGTATAACACTCCCGTCATCGTCGGCATCGCGCAGCACGCCGGGCTTTTCGAAGCAGTAGGTCAGTGTCACGTCGAAGTGCGGGGTTAGGGCTTTGGCCGTTTCGGCCGCCATGGTGTCGGCGTTGGTGTTGAGCATGTGTCCCTTGCCGTCGTGGGTGAGGGGAGCCACCACGGGAATGACGCAGGGGTCGTGGCGCAACAGCAGAGCGAGAGCATCGCCGTCAGCGTTGTCCACATCGCCCACCCATCCGTAGTCCACCGTCTCTTCGTGTCCGTCCTCGAAGCGCACGAGTTTAGGCGCACGCTTGTGGGCGCGGATGATGTTCATGTCGGCGCCGGTGAGTCCGACGGCATTCACGCCGAGGGCTTGCAGGCGGGCCACAAGGGTCTTGTTGACCAGTCCGCCGTAGACCATCTGCACCACACGCAGCATTTCGCTGTCGGTGACGCGGCGGCCTTCTATCATGCGGGTCTCGATGCCCAGTGCGGCAGCCATCTTTGTGGCTGAGCGACCGCCGCCGTGCACCAGCACTTTGGGGCCTTCCAGCGCAGCGAATCCTTCAAGCAGCGCAGAGAGCATCTGCTCATCTTCCACCACGGCGCCACCCACTTTGATGACGTTCACTTTATTCAAGATAGGTGTATCCATAGAGTCCGGAACGATAGTTAGCGATGAATTCTTTGCCCTCTGCCTCGGTGATTTTGCCGTCTTTGGTGGCTTTCGACACCCAGATTTCCAAGCGGCGTACAAGTTTCTTCGGGTCGTACTGCACATATTCCAGCACGTCGGCTACCGTCTCGCCGTCGATCACCTGGTCGATGGTGTAGCCGTCACCGTTTTCGTTGACGGACAGGTGCACGGCGTTGGTGTCGCCGAAGAGGTTGTGCATGTTGCCCATGATTTCCTGATAGGCGCCCACGAGGAACACGCCGATGTAGTAGTGCTCCTCGGCCTTCACCTCATGCAGCGGCAGATAGGAGGTCTGTTGCACGCCGTTGACGTAGGCCGTAATCTTGCCGTCGCTGTCGCAGGTGATGTCCTGTAACTGTGCCGAGCGGGTGGGCTGCTCGTCGAGGCGCTCGATGGGCATGATGGGGAAGAGCTGGTCGATGCCCCAGGAGTCCGGCATGCTCTGGAAGAGGGAGAAGTTACAGAAGTATTTGTCGGCCATCTGCTTGTCGAGCGTGCGCAGCTCGTCTGGCACGTGCTTCTGGTGGTGGGCCAGCTCGGCGATTTCGTGGGAAATGGCCCAATAGAGGCTCTCGATTTGGGCGCGTGTCTTGAGGTCGATGATGCCGTGGGCAAAAAGCTCCAGAGCTTCTTCGCGGATGTCCTGGGCGTCGTGCCAGTCCTCCAACATACTGCGCGAGGAGAGCTTGTCCCAAATGTCGGTGAGCTCGTGCACCAGTTTGTGGTCCTCTTCGCCCGGCTCAAAGTCTTCCGGCATGCGCGGTGCAGAGACGCTTTCGAGCACGTCGAGGATGAGCACCGAGTGGTGGGCAGAGAGGGAGCGTCCGCCCTCGGAGATGATGTTGGGGTGGGGGATGCCGTTCTTGTCGGCAGCGTCAATGAAGGAGTAGAGACAGTCGTTGACGTACTCCTGTATGCTGTAGTTGACGGAACTCTCGGAGTTGCTCGAGCGTGTGCCGTCGTAGTCCACACCGAGGCCGCCGCCGCAGTCGACAAACTTGATGGGATAGCCCATGCGGTGGAGCTGCACGTAGAATTGGGAAGCTTCTCTCAGTGCCGATGAAATGCGGCGAATCTTGGTGATTTGGCTGCCGATGTGGAAATGGATGAGCTTGAGGCAATCGCCCATGCCCATCTCGTCAAGCTGCTGCAGTGCCAGGAGCAGTTCGGAGGAGTTGAGGCCGAACTTGGAAGCGTCACCGCCGCTCTCGCTCCATTTGCCGGCACCGGTGGAGGCCAGCTTGATGCGTATGCCCAGATTGGGACGCACACCCAGCTTCTCTGCCGCCTGGGCGATGATGGCGAGCTCGGGCAGTTTTTCCACCACGAGAAAGACTCTCTTGCCCATCTTCTGAGCCAGCAGAGCCATCTCGATGAAGTTCTGATCCTTGTGGCCGTTGCAGATGATGAGGGAGTCAGAGTCCATGTTGGTGGCCAACACGGCGTGGAGCTCAGGCTTGGATCCGGCTTCGAGGCCCAGGTTGTAGCGTTTGCCGTGGGAGATAATCTCTTCGACCACGGGGCGCATCTGGTTCACCTTGATGGGGAAGATGATGAAGTGTTCGCCCTGGTAGTTATACTCCTTGGCCGCCTTGCGGAAACAACTGTCGGTTTTCTCGATGCGGTTGTCCAAGATATCGGGAAAGCGTAGCAGCACGGGGGCGGCCACGTGGCGTGAGGCCAGATGGTCCACCACCTCTTTCAGGTCGATTTCCACACCGTTTTTCTTCGGACTCACCGTGACGTGTCCTTTCTCGTTGATGCCGAAGTAGTTCACGCCCCATCCTTTGATGTTGTAGAGTTCTTCAGAGTCCTCAATCCTCCATTTCTTCATGGCTCTCTTTTGTGTATGTGTGATTGTGTCAGTGTCAGTCCTGGTTCTCTGCTATCTTCCCGGCGATAATGGCGGCGATATTTTCCACACGCTCTTTGGCGCCCAGATAAGGCACGTCGATAATGATGCGGGCCTTCTCGTAGAAGGGGCTGCGTTGTGTGAGGCTTTCGCGGATGAAAGCGTCGAGTTCTTCGGGCGTTTTGCCCTGAATGAGCGGACGGATGCTCCGGCCCATCTTCAGGTGGGCGGCGAGCGTCTCGGGGCTGCATTTGAGATAAACGGTGTGCCCCACCTTGTTCATGTAGTCGATGTTGTCGAAGTAGCAGGGCGTGCCGCCGCCGCATGAAAGCACAATGTCCTCGAAGGCCGCCGCCTCATGGAGCATTTCGCGCTCGATTTCGCGGAAGCCGCTCTCACCGCGTTCGCTGAAGATTTGGTGTATAGGCTTGCGGTAGCGTGTCTCGATATACCAGTCAAGATCGTAGAACGTGCGCCCCAACTTTTGGGCCAGATGTCGTCCGACGGTCGTCTTGCCAGCGCCCATGTAGCCGATCAGGATGATGCTTTTCATCGCCGTGCGTTTATGCGCCCACGATTTTGAGGCACTCCTCCAGTGTGAGCTGGTCGGCCTTCGCGGCCTGCGCCTTGGTCAGGCGGTAGTTCTTGCCCTTGTAGGCGATATAGGGGCCGTAACGTCCGTTCATCACCTCCATTTCGGGCTCGTCCTCGAAGTGCTTGAGGTGGCGCTTTTCGTCGGCCTGCTTCTTTTCCTCAATCAGAGCGACGGCTTCATCGAAGCTGAAGCTCATGGGATCGCAGCCTTTGGGCAGTGAAACGTATTGCTTGCCGTATTGCACGTAGGGGCCGTAGCGCCCGCTGCCCAGTGTGACGGTCTGACCTTCGTATTCGCCCAGCGTGCGGGGCAGCTTGAAGAGTTCCAGGGCGTCCTCCAGCGTGAGGGTCTCCATGCTCTGTCCGCGTCCCAGCTGTGCGAAGCGGGGCTTCTTGTCGCTCTCGGCGCTGCCAATCTGAACAACAGGGCCGAAGCGTCCGATCTTCACCATGACGGGTTCGCCGGTGGCGGGGTCGTTGCCGAGCACCTTTTCACCTACCTTGTGTTCGGTGTGGGTGTGGAGCGTCTCTTCCACCAAAGGGTTGAAATCCTTGTAGAAACTCTTGATAAGGCCGTTCCATTTCTTCTTGCCGGAGGCCACGTCGTCGAAGCCCTTCTCTACCTGTGCCGTGAAGTTGTAGTCCATGATCTGTGGGAAGTTCTCCATGAGGTAGTCGTTCACGACGATGCCGATATCGGTGGGTATCAGCTTGTTCTTTTCGGCGCCGATGACAATCTTCTTCTGGGCGCGGCTGATTTTCTCGCCCTTGAGGGTGAGGATGGCATAGGGCTTTTCCTCGCCCTTCTTGTCGCCGCGCTGCACGTATTCGCGCTGCTGTATGGTGGTGATGGTGGTGGCATAGGTGGAGGGGCGTCCGATGCCCAGTTCTTCGAGTTTCTTCACCAACGAGGCTTCGTTGTAGCGCAACGGTCCGGTGGCATATTTCTCAGTGGCGGTCACGGTGTTGCGCTGCAGCTCTTCACCCACACGCATGGCGGGCAGCATGCCTTCGCTCTCGCCTTCGCCCTGCTCGTCCACGGTGGCGTGATACACCTTCATGAAACCGTCGAAGGTCATCACTTCGCCCTGTGCCTGGAAGGTGCTGTCGCCGCCGTCCACGGTCACAACGGTTTTCTCCACTTCGGCGTCTGCCATCTGCGAGGCGATGGTGCGCTTCCAGATGAGGTCGTAGAGACGCTTCTCCTGATTGGTGCCGTCAATGGCGGTGCGCTCCATGTAGGTGGGGCGGATGGCTTCGTGGGCTTCCTGCGCACCTTTCGACGAAGTGTGATATTGGCGCGTTTTGCTGTATTTGGCCCCCATCTCCTCGGTGATGTATTGTTTCGAGGCGGCCAGACAGAGGGCGCTCAGGTTGACGGAGTCGGTACGCATGTAGGTGATGAGACCGTTCTCGTAGAGTCTTTGGGCCACCGTCATCGTCTGCGACACGGTCATGCCCAGTTTGTGGGCGGCTTCCTGCTGCAGTGTGCTGGTGGTGAAGGGGGGCGCCGGGGTGCGCTTGGTGGGCTTCTTCTGGATGTCGCTCACGGTGAAGCGGGCGCCCTGCAGCTGCCGGAGCAGTGCGTCGGCCTCTTCCTCGCTGTGCACGCGCTGCACCAACTCGGCGGGCACGCTTTCGCCCTTAGCCGTCTGCAGCTGAGCCACCACGCGCCAGTAGCTCTCGCTCTTGAAGGCCTGCACCTCTCTCTCCTTTTCCACCACGAGGCGCACGGCTACGCTCTGCACGCGTCCGGCCGAGAGGGCGGGCTTGACTTTGCGCCATAGTATGGGACTCAGCTTGAAGCCCACGATGCGGTCGAGCACACGGCGTGCCTGCTGTGCAGCCACCAAACTCATGTCGATGGTGCGCGGGTGCTGGATGGCTTCGAGGATGGCGTTCTTGGTGATTTCGTGGAAGACGATACGCTTGGTTTCGTCGCTCAGCCCAAGCACCTCCTTCAGGTGCCACGAGATGGCTTCTCCTTCGCGGTCTTCATCGGAGGCGAGCCACACGGTCTGAGCGTTCTTGGCCAGTTTGCGCAGTTCGCTCACCACGTGCTCCTTGTCTTCGGGGATTTCGTATTCCGGCTCGAAAGTGTTTTCGTTGATGCTGAATGATTTCTTCTTGAGGTCACGGATGTGGCCGTAGGAGGACTTCACCGTATAATCCGACCCGAGAAACTTCTCGATGGTCTTGGCTTTGGCGGGAGACTCCACTATGACGAGGTTCTTGTTCATCTCATTTTTGATTTGCGGCTGCAAAGGTATGACAAAAAAATGAACTGCACCTTATATATTAGCAAAATTTTCACTTTTTTTATAAACTTTATTTGGCCGCTTACGCTTTTTTTCTTACCTTTGTTTTCCAAACAAACGCAATATCACCATGTTCGACACATTTTATCAGTGGTATGGTCAGTTGGACCCCCATTTGCGCATTTACTGGTCTGTGGCTCTCATCACCTCCGCCCTTTTCGTCATTCAAGTGGCATTGACCTTCATAGGTCTGGGTCACGGTGACGCCGATTTTGATTTTCAGGCTGCGGATGCCACGCCCGACGGCGGCCTTGAGGGCATCGACGGCGCCATGCAGATCTTCACCGTACGCAATGTCATCAACTTCCTCCTGGGCGTCTCCTGGGGCGGTGTGTGCCTGTGGGACGTCATTCCCTCGCGTGTGCTCCTGGCCGTGGTGTCGGTCTTCATCGGCTTGTGTTTTGTGAGCCTGTTCCTGCTGCTCTACCGCCAGATGATGCGCCTTCAGGCCAGCGGTAACATCCGCATTGAGTCGGCTGTAGGCCAGGTGTGTCAGGTCTATTTGCGTATTCCTTCGGGCCGCAGCGGTGCGGGCAAAGTACAGATTTCCTTCTCTGGCTCCGTGCAGGAGGTGGCTGCTCAGACCGACGGCGAAGCCCTGGCTTCCGGCACCCGCGTACGTATCATATCCGTTATTGATGCACACACGCTACTCGTCACCCCCATTTAACTTTAAATTTTAAACTCTAAACTCAAAACTTTAAACTTTCATAGATGGATCCATTCTTTTTGATTATTGTCCTTGTGGTGGTGGGCGTCCTGCTCGTCATGGCGCTGCTCAACCGCTATCGTCGCTGTCCCTCCGACAAGATTCTCGTCATCTACGGCAGCAAGTCCGCCAACAGGAGCGCCAAGTGTGTCCACGGCGGCGGTGCTTTCGTGTGGCCCGTTATTGAGGACTACGCTTATCTCTCGCTGACGCCCATCGGCATCGATGCCAACCTCACCAACGCCCTCTCGCGTCAGAACATTCGTGTTGACGTGCCCTGCCGATTCACCGTGGGCATCTCCACCGAGCCCGAGAGCATGCTGGCTGCCGCCGAGCGTCTGCTGGGCCTGCAGTCGAGCCAGATTCAGGAGATGGCGCGCGACATCCTCTTCGGCCAGTTGCGTCTGGTCATCGCCACCATGTCCATTGAGGAATTGAACTCCGATCGCGACAAGTTCCTCGAGGCCATCACCGCCAATGTCGAGGTTGAACTCAAGAAGATCGGTTTGCGACTGATCAACGTCAACGTCACCGACATCAAGGACGAGAGCGGCTACATTGAAGCCCTTGGACAGGAGGCTGCCGCCAAAGCCATCAACGAGGCCAAGGTGCGTGTGGCCGAGCAGGAGCGAAACGGTGAAATCGGTAAAGCCGAGGCTGTCCGCGAGACACGTATCCGTACCGCCGAGGCCAACGCCGAAGCGGTGAAGGGCGAGAACGAGGCCAAAATTGCCATCGCCAACTCAGATGCCAACCGCCGTGAGCGTGAGGCTGAGGCGCAGCGCAAGGCCACGGCAGCCGAGAAGATTGCCGCCGCACAGGCGCTTGAGGAGTCGTACACTGCCGAGCAGAAGGCCGAATTGGCCCGAGCCGAGCGCGAGCAGGCCACCCAGAAGGCTAATGTCATTGTGGCCCAGGAGATTGAAAAGCAGCGTATGATTGTGGCTGCCGAAGCCGAAGCAGAGCGCAAGCGTGTGAACGCCAAAGGTGAGGCCGACTCAGTGGCTTTCCGGGCCAAGGGTGAATCGGATGCCGTTGCCATCAAGGCCAAGGGTGAGGCCGATGCTCTTAAGACGAAGGCAGAGGGTGAAGGCGTGGCCGCTGCCACCCGTGCCCGCGGTGAAGCTGAAGCCATCTATGCCAAGATGGAGGCCGAGGCCAAGGGTCTCTTTGAGGTGCTCACCAAGCAGGCTCAGGGCTACGACAAGATGATACAGGCTGCCGGAGGCGATGCCACCAAGGCTTACACGCTGCTCCTGCTGGAGAAACTGCCCGAACTCGTTCGCACTCAGGTGGATGCCATCAAGGGCATCAAGATCGACAAGGTCACCGTCTGGGACGGCGGACAGGGTGCCGGCAAAGACGGTCAAACCTCCACGGCGGGCTTTCTTTCGGGCCTAATGAAGTCCGTACCTCCTTTGGGTGACCTCTTCGACCAGGCCGGCATGGCGTTGCCCGAGTATCTGGGCCGCAAAAACGGCGAAGCACCCGCCCCGGAGGGTGAAAATGAAGAAAAAACGCCCTCGAAGAAAAAATAATCTGCTTGGGGCGCAGCGCGTTTCGGAATTTTTCCGTACCTTTGCCGCCGGTTTGATGCCCAGATGGCGGAATTGGTAGACGCGTTGGTCTCAAACACCAATGCCGCAAGGCGTGCCGGTTCGATCCCTGGGTACCAAAAAAAGGACGGTTGGGATTTTTCCCGGCCGTCCTTTCTCTTTTAGCGCAGCTCTTTCAGCTTTTCTTCATCGTCTTCGTGCCAGTAGTCGAAAGCGTCCACGGGTTGCGCTGTGCTTTCCGGGAGCCCTTCGTCGAAGATGCGCCTCGTTTCTTCCCGTGAGCGGGCTTCTGCCAGCACCATGCGCTCCTCTTCCTCGAGCTCCTGCAGGCTGTAGTCGTACTTCCAAAGGCGCAGCCAGTCGTATTCTCCCACGCCGGCGTGATGTTCCCAACTGCCGTATCGGGGATTCGAGATTCCTAGCTTGCGTTCTGCCTCGTCGATGCGCCGTCCGAGCACTTCGCAACTGCCTTCCGAGATAACGTCGTCCAGCCGCACGTATCTCGTGTCGAAGTTCACATCGATGAAGTCGTCCCAGTCTCTGCGGTGGATCTCGCAGAGCGTCAACTTCCACACTTTCACGGCCCACATGAGATGGTGTCCTTCGGCGCAGAGGTCTCCCAGAAGCAGTCCCCGGTGGAACTTGTGGGGTGAGGCGGCGCAGCGGATGGTGTGCACGCCGTGGTTGACGAAACGGTTGAGCATTCTGCTCTCCAGATACTCCATGCCCTTTTTGGGGGAACAGGAGCACACGCGTTGATGAAATCTTTTTCTCATAACCACATGATTTTAGTGTAACAATAAGACATAATTCACACATCACACCTCGTTTGTCGAGAGGCGGTGCGGGGTTCCGCAGAACCCTCTTGCTTGTTACACTGTCATGCAGTTTGTGGTGTTATCCGAACATGGGTGTTTTTCGTTTCGGCGGGTGCAAAAGTATGGATATTTCCCGAATGCACCAAATTTTTGGTTGAAAAAAACGGGGTGTTGGTTGAAAATATTTTGCTGTTGGCGCGAAAAACTCTACTTTTGCAGCGGTATCAACCTTCATACGCTATGAAAAAAGCCGCTTTATTCATCATGCTCCTTGCAGGAACGCTGTCGCTCAAGGCCGACAGTTACGCCTACCTCACCTTTGAGACCGCCGACGGGAAGAGAGTCTCCGTGGCGCTGACGTCACTCACGCTGAACCTCAGCGACTCCGAGCTGACAGCCGGAACGCAGGTCTTCGCCCTCTCCAATCTTACAAAGATGTATTTCTCTGTCTCCGACGAGACCGCCACAGGAATCGCCTCTCTCCCAGCCGAAGTCGCCGGGGAGAGCGATGAAAGCGCACAGTATTACGATCTCCGCGGACAGCGTGTGTCCCGGGACCAGATGCGCAGTGGCATCTACATCATGAAGACCAAAAACAAAACCGCTAAAATATTTGTGAAATGAAAAAGTTATATTCCCTCCTCACGGCGCTGGTGCTGACGACAGCTCTTGGCGCCCAAACGCTGAACATCAGCTGTGGCGCAGTCACCTACCGCTTTCCTGCAGCGCAGGCGGGCGACATGACCTACAGCGACGGCAGTGCGCTGACCGTTATGGGCAAGACCTTCACGCTGAGCGAGATCACGGGCATGAGTGTGGATGACAGCGAGGTGAGCGACAACGAAGTGAGCGTCGGCTACAACGGCACGTCGGCCACCGTCATCGTAGCGGGCAACGTGGCACAATATGTGAATCCTACCGTCAGCGGCGCCCATGTGAGCATCGCCCAAACGAACACCGACGCCGTGGACGGCGATGAAATCACCTATGTGCTCTCCGGCTCCAGCGCCGACGGTGAACTGTCGCTCTCGGGCTCCTACAAGTGCACGCTGTCGCTCTGCGGCCTCACCCTCACCAATCCCTCCGGCGCCGCCATCAGCATCGCCAACGGCAAGCGCATCCAGGTCAGTGCCAAGAGCGGCACGGAGAACACCCTCACCGACGGTGCGGGCGGCGAGCAGAAGGCCTGCCTCTACAGCAAGGGTCAGTTGCAGCTGCAGGGCAAAGGCACACTCAACGTCATCGGCAACACCAAGCATGCCGTCAAGAGCGGCGACTATATCAGCGTGAAAAACCTCACCCTCAACATCACGAAGGCCGAGGGCGACGGCATCAGCTGCAACGGTTATTTCCTGATGACGGGTGGTTCGGTGAACATCAGCGGTGTGGGCGACGACGGCATCCAGTGCGACCTGGACGGCACGACATCCACCGGCGAGACGGCGGATCACGAGGATGAGGACAGCGGCAACATTTATTTCGAAGGCGGCGCCTTGAATATCGGCATCAGCGCCAGTGCCGCCAAAGGGCTTAAGGCAGCCGGCGACATGAAGATCAGCGGCGGCACACTGGGCGTGACCGCTACGGGCGGAGGCGCCTGGGACAGCGACGAAAGCGACGCCAAGGGCAGTGCCTGCCTGAAGACGGACGGCAACATGAGCATCGTCGGTGGCACCCTGACGCTGAAAGCCACGGGTAGCGGCGGCAAATGCATAAAGAGCGACGGCACCCTGGACATCGGCGGTGAGGCGGACATCACTGCTGCAACGACGGGAGGCACCTACAGCTACAGCAGCAGTACGGCACAGCCCAAAGCTGTCAAGAGCGACGGCGCGATGACCATCAGCGGCGGCACGCTCAACGCGACATCCTCCGGACACGAAGCCGTCGAGACCAAGAGCACGCTGACCGTCAGCGGCGGCACCGTCAGTGCGCTGAGTTCGTCGGACGACGCCATCAACTCAGCCGGCCACATGTATCTGAAGGGCGGTGCAGTGACGGGTGTCAGCAACGGCAACGACGGCATCGACAGCAACGGCAACATGTATATCTCCGGCGGCACGGTGATCGCCTGCGGTGCCGGACAGCCGGAGTGCGGCCTCGACGCTGCCGAGCGCTACTACCTCTATATCACGGGCGGCACGGTGCTCGCCATCGGCGGCGGCAACAACACGGTGACGTCAACGTCCGGCTCCCAGTGTGTGCTCAGCACCTCTGGCAGCGCCACCTCGGGCACGGCAGTCAGCGTGAAGAGCGGCAGCACCACTCTGGCCTCCTTCACCGTCCCCACCGGCTATGCTCCGACGAGCGGGGGCGGCGGTGGATTCGGCGGATTTGGCGGCCCCGGTAGTCCCGGCGGTGGCGGCTTCGGCCCCGGCGGCGGTGGCAGCAGCAGTTACAGTTATCTGCTGAGCTGCGGGGGGCTCAGTTCCGGCAGCAGCTACACGGTGACAGTTGGCTCCTCCTCGTCTTCGTGCAAAGCCTCCACCAGTTATTCGGGAAGGTAACAAGTCGCCGGGCACAGGCAATAAAAGCGGACCGCCATGCGTTTCACAGAATATATGAAGCATCAGTCGCGACAGGAGAACGCCATCTATCTGGCCATGTGGGGTGTGCTCTTCATGGCCCCCGTGCTGAGTATGTATCTCGGCATCGTCTCCGGCGGGCGCGATAGCTTCGAATGGCATGAGCTGTGGTTCGTGTGGCGGGAATTCGCCTTGTTCTTCGTCCTGTTTCTCGTCCACAATTTTTTGTTGGCTCCCCTGCTCATTGTCGGGCAACAGCGCTGGCACTACCTCTCGCTGACGCTGCCCCTCATCGCCTGCTTCGTCCTCTATCAGTGCACCACGCGTCCCGTGCCCCCCGGACGTCACCGTCCGCCGACGGAGCAGGGCCCGCACCGGCCTCAACCTGGCATTCATCCTGAGGGCGAGGGGATGATGCCGCCTCACCGCCCCCGGCGTGAGCATATGGGGCCGCCCGCATTTTTCGGCGAGCACGACATCGTGGCCTCCGTCATCCTCATCCTGATGTTCGGCATGAATCTCGGGGTGAAGGGCTACTTCAAGAGCCGGGAAGACCGCAAGCGCCTCTCCGAGCTGGAGCACGAGAATCTGGAGCAGCAGCTGGAGTATCTGCGCTATCAGATCAATCCGCACTTCTTCATGAACACGCTCAACAACATCCATGCCCTCGTGGATATCGACCCGGAGCAGGCCAAGAGCACCATTGTGGAGCTCTCGAAGATGATGCGCTTCATCCTCTACGAGGGGGATAAAAACGGGGTGACGCTCTCGCGTGAGATGGAGTTCCTGCGCACCTACATCGCCCTGATGCGTCTGCGCTATACCGACAGTGTGAGCATCCGCACGGAGTTGCCCCCTGAGGTGCCCGAGCGGAGCGTGCCGCCCCTGATGCTCATTCCTTTTGTTGAGAATGCCTTCAAGCACGGCATCAGCTACCGGAGGCCCTCGTTCATCGACATCCGGGTGAGGGTGGAGGGTGACCGACTGCATTTCATCTGCCTCAACTCCAAGGCGGAGAAGCCAAACGAAGAAAAGGGCGGGGTGGGGCTCGCCAATGTGCGCAAGCGTCTCGATCTGCTCTTCGGCAGCAACTATATGCTGGAGATCCGCGATGAGGCGGAGCGCTATTCCGTAGAACTCAACATACCACTGACATGATACGCTGTCTTGCCATCGACGACGAACCCCTGGCGCTGCAACAGATTGCGGCCTATATCGGCAAGGTGCC
>CACZUX010000026.1 GCA_902784475.1 uncultured Bacteroidales bacterium
ATTCGGCTCCGCAGTGGCATTCGCTGCTGCGGGGCTGATCCTGCCTCCGCTCGGCGTCATCGACGGCTCGGTGCTGATGCTCTCTGCCCAACTCCTCGTTCTCTGCGCCACACTCCTTGGCGTTGACGGCTACTACGACAAAATGAAAGACCTAATTAAGAAGTAAACCCCAACGGGGTCTTTAATTATCAATTGTCAATTATCAATTAGAGAAATGAAACTAAGCGAACATTTTACATTGGAAGAAATGCTTCACAGCGACACCGCTGAGAAGAAGAAAATAGAGAACCGCATCAATGCTGCGGAAGTCGATAACCTGGTACGTTTGTGCCAAAAGGTGTTGGAGCCTTTACGCGCGCACTTCGGCGTACCTATTAAAATCAACAGCGCGTTCCGCTGCAAGGCACTCAATGCTGCCGTTGGCGGAGCGGTCAACAGCTACCACACAAAGGGTAGGGCAGTTGACATCCCGATGCACCCCGGCTGGCTCGCGTACATCCGTGACCACCTGCCGCACACGGAACTGATTAACGAAGGAACATGGATTCATGTTGCGCTGTAGCGCACATGGAATCCAAGTGAATAATTAAAAATGAAAAATGAAAAGTGAAGACCACTGACGCAATGCGCCGGTGGTCTTTTGTTTTCAGATCTCGCAAATCTTGCAGATATTGCATGAGCATTTTACAGACTAATGGAATTTGTCAGACGTCTGACAAATTAACATGTTCACCACCACCTTCACCATCACGTCCTTCTCCTTCGTGCGGCTCTCGGCAATCATCAGCGTCAGAGCCACAAGGGTGTTGTCGGCAATGCGCTTGTGGCCGTTTCTCGTGGGACGATATTTGTATTGGGTATTATGCAAAAAATGCATATTACTTTCATCCTGAATTCACGGTCATCTTCCTCGTCATAGTAGCGAATGAGTCTGAATGCCTCCTAATAGACTGAATTTCAAATATTTCAAAGACCGATTTGCCCACTTTTATTGGACAGTAGTGATTGAAAGTATGAAATAGATATGCAGCTTTAGTTTTTTTTGTTAAAATCAAACTCATTCTGCACGATAAATGAGAAAAATGGGTCTGAATTCAAGATTATTTTGTATTTTTGCAACAAGAATGGGCTTTTTTATCTTTGCCTTGTCGTGAAGATTTTTGCCTCTTTTGCGGATTGTAAAACAAATGATAATATGATGAAACGACACCTAACAATTTTCTGCCTACTGGTCATGGCACTGAATCTGCAGGCTCGACAAGGGAATAATATGAACAAGGACCTGCCTTTCAATCCCTTTGCCCATGCAAAGTGGATTGCGTTGGAAGCTGACTCCACCATTCTGTTTCCTTACGTTCATCTGCTTGAAGCCAACAGTCCCGAAGGGCAATCGCTGAAAAGCTACCGCATCCCTGTGCTCAGCAAGACCTGCCGAGTGAAAGGCAAGGTAAAGAGAGCTTGGGTGGACATCTGTGGACTGGGACAATACGAGCTGTTTATCAACGGAGAGAAGATGGGCAATCATTTTCTGTCACCTGGCTGGACGATGTACAACCGTGAACTGCTCTATAACGAGTTGGATGTCACACAAGCCTTGCAGCAAGCCAAGCACGGCAAGGTGGCCATTGAGGTGATGCTGGGAGGCGGCATGTACGACATCAGCACCCGTGGTTATCACAAGATGGCTGGCTCCTGCGGTGCACCGAAGCTGCTATTCTGTCTGCATGTGGACTTTGCAGACGATCGGCACAAGGACTTTGTCAGCGATGCTACGTGGAAGGCGCGTGAGAGTGGCATTCGTCATACAAGCATCTATAGCGGTGAGTGGAATGATGCAACGCTCTTGGCCAAGCCGCATCCTGCCATCATTACCCATCCTCACTGGGATGTACAACTGGTTAAGCAACAGGCTGGCACCCATGTCAAGATACATCAAGAACTGCCAACGACCGAGGAATCCCCTGGCATCTACGACACACGACAGAACGCCTCAGGGATTGTCCGAATCAAAGTGAAGGGGAAGCGGGGACAGACCATCCGTTTGCGTCCTGCCGAGATACTGAAAAACGGAGCCATATCACAAGAGAGCATGCCTGGCTATGAGTGGCAGTACACCCTCAGGGGCGATACCAATGGCGAGACATGGCAGCCGCAGTTCTCCTACACGGGGTTCCGCTATGTGGAGGTAAGAGCCGACGAGGGTGTGGAACTACTGGAACTAACAGGACTGCACACGACGGCCGATGTAGCGGAAGTAGGCAGCTTCGAGTGTAGCGATACGCTTTTCAACCGCATCCATACGCTCATCGACTGGGCCATACGCAGTAATCTTGTCAGCATCATCACAGACTGTCCAACCCGAGAGAAGCTGGGCTGGCAGGAGCAGGTCCATCTGATGGCGCTCTCGATGATGTACCGTTATGACATACGCTCGCTGATGAACAAGATTGCCGACGATCTGGCCGACTCTCAGCACGGTGACGGAGCCATCCCAACCATAGCACCCGAGTACACGCAGTTTGAACTGGGCAGCGGCTTTGAGGACACACCCGAATGGGGGGCATCGTTCATTCTCTGTCCTTGGTACACCTATCAGTGGTATGGCGACGACAGTGCCATGCAAAAGCACTATGAGGCCATGAAGCGCTATATCGCCTATCTTGGCTCTCGTGCCGAAGGTGGCATTCTCAACTACGGACTCGGCGACTGGTATGACATAGGTCCGAAACGACCAGGCAAGGCGCAGCTCACCAGTGTGGCACTCTCAGCAACTGCCATGTACTATTCTGAGCTGACCGTGATGCAGCAGATAGCTCGTCATCTGGGGCGAAATGGCGATGCAGAAGCATTTGCCCGTACAGCTGAAAAGGTGAAGGAGGCCTTTGCCCGTCAGTTCTACAATGGCAGTGACAAGGTCTATGAGAATGGCAGCCAGACAGGACTGGCAATGGCTCTCTATACCGGCATCGCCGCCGATAGCCTGCGTCAGCGCACACTGGATGCCCTTGTGCACGATATTGAGCAGCGAAGCTATGCGCTGACAGCTGGCGATGTGGGCTTCCGCTACGTGGTGCAGGCATTGCAGCAGAATGGGCGCAGCGACATCGTCTATCTGATGAACCGCAGTGACAGCATACC
Source organism: uncultured Bacteroidales bacterium (assembly GCA_902784475.1). GTDB lineage: Bacteria > Bacteroidota > Bacteroidia > Bacteroidales > Bacteroidaceae > Physcousia. The sequence goes on from CACZUX010000026.1 coordinate 3,139, forward strand.
TGGCTACGCCTACCAATTGAAGCAGGGAGCTACCGCCCTCACCGAAAGTTGGCAAGCCTACGACGACGTGTCGAACAACCACATGATGTTGGGTCATCTGATGGAATGGCTCTATAGCGCAGTGGGAGGCATACGGCAAACCGACAACGCTTGGCGTCACATTGTCATTGCTCCGCAGATGGTGGGTGAAGTGACATGGGCAAAGACCTCTCTCTCCACACACCGAGGAAAGGTATCCTGCCACTGGACGCGCGACATGGCGAGGGGGGAATGGACCATCAGCGTCTCTATCCCCGAAGGCTCTGACGCAGAACTGCACCTGCCTGACGGCAGAACGGCAACTGTCGGTGCGGGCGAGCACAGCATTTCATCTCAACCTGTCCGCGAACAAAGTCATTATTAACATAAATCAGGATGAAGTTTACCATTAAGCGTATTTTGATATTCTTTATGGTAGCATTGATGCCCACCACACGGGCTACGGCTCAGACAGAGTGCTATGAGTGGAGCTCGCTGCCTTTTGGCGGAGCCGGCTTCGTGTCAGGTGTCATCACTTGTCCGCAGGAGGCAAATGTCGTGTATGCACGCACCGATGTAGGTGGGGCATACCGTTGGGACGCGGAGGAGGAGGCATGGCAACCTATTACCGATTTTCTTGGTCCGGACAAAGTAGGACTGATGGGTGTGGAGAGTCTTGCCATTGATCCTTCATCGCCTAATAAAGTATATATGTACTGCGGCACATCATACTGGAATGGCGGTTTGAGTGCTATCCTGTGTTCAGAGGATTATGGTCAGACGTGGCAGCAGCTGGCAACGGTGACCGAGTTTTTCGATGTTTAACAAAAAAACTGTCACCTGTCACCTGTCACCTATCAACTATTTTTCGTATCTTTGCATCCGATAACCGTAATTCTTCGACCATGAAACGTCTGTTTACCCTCCCTTTGTTCCTCCTGTGCACGTTCGCCTCACAGGCTGAGAACTATCCCATCACTCCCGTGCCCTTCACACAGGTGAAGATCGCTCCCGCCACGTTTTGGGGGCAGCGACTCCAGGCATCGCGCGACGTCACCGTGCCGCTGGCCTTCTCCAAATGCGAGGAGACCGGACGCTACCGCAACTTCGAAATAGCCGCCGAACAGCTCGCCGGAAAGGACACGCACGAGGTGAAGGTGGGGGGCTACTCCTTCGACGACACCGACGTATATAAGACCGTCGAGGGCTGCTCCTATCTGCTGCAGACCTTCCCCGACCTGAAGCTGAAGATCTCCGTGCCCGACACCAAGAGCGGCAAGGGCTGGGAGCGCACCGTAGCGGCCCGTCACTATATGGACTCCGTGCTCCGCATCGTCAAAGCGGCCCAGGAGCCCGACGGCTATCTCTACACCTCGCGCACGATGAATCCCGCCCATCCCCACGCCTGGGCCGGCGCTCACCGTTGGGAGAAGGTGGAGGACCTCTCGCATGAGTTCTACAACCTGGGCCACATGGTGGAAGGCGCCATCGCCCACTATCAGGCTACGGGAGAGAAGACCTTCCTCGACATCGCACGGGCCTATGCCGACTGCGTCATCCGCGAAATAGGCAGCGGTGAGGGACAGGTGGAGCGCGTGCCCGGACACCAGATTGCCGAGATGGCGCTCGCCAAGCTCTCCGTGGTCACCGGCGAGAAGAAGTATCTCGACATGGCCAAATACTTCCTCGACAAGCGCGGCTACACCTCGCGGCGCGACGAGTATTCGCAGGCCCATCTGCCCGTCGTGGAGCAGAAGGAGGCCGTCGGTCACGCCGTGCGTGCCGCCTATATGTACAGCGGCATGGCTGATGTGGCAGCGCTCACGGGCGACACATCCTACATCCGTGCCATAGACCGCATCTGGGACAATATCGTCTCGCGCAAGATGTACATCACCGGCGGCATCGGCAGCACCTCCAGCGGCGAGGCCTTCGGCCGCAACTTCCAGCTGCCCAACATGTCGGCCTACTGCGAGACCTGTGCCGCCATCGGCAACGTCTATGTCAACCACCGCCTCTTCCTGCTTCACGGCGAAGCGAAATACTATGATGTGCTGGAGCGCGCCCTTTACAATGGTGTCATCTCCGGCGTCTCGCTCGACGGCGGCGCCTTCTTCTATCCCAACCCCCTGGAGTCGATGGGCCAGCACCAGCGTCAGGCGTGGTTCGGCTGCGCCTGCTGTCCGAGCAACATCTGCCGCTTCATCCCCTCCATTCCCGGCTACGTCTATCAGAGCCGCGAGCGCACGCTCTACGTCAATCTCTTTATGGGTAACACGGCCGAAGTCACCGTTGGCGGCAAAAAATACACGCTGAAGCAGGAAACGCAGTACCCTTGGGGCGGCGATGTCGTGCTCACGGTGGAGAAGGGCTCCGGCGCCTTCGCCATGAACATCCGCATTCCCGGCTGGGTGCAGGGCAAGCCCGTGCCTTCGGAGCTCTATGAATACGCCGACGGCAAGACGCTCTCGTGGAGCATCTCCGTCAACGGCGAGACCCTGCCCTCCAATGTCAACGGGGCGGGATATGTCGTCGTTGACCGCCGCTGGAAGAAGGGCGATGTCGTGCGCCTGCATCTGGACATGGCGCCCCGTCTGGTGAAGGCCGACGAGCGCGTGGAGGCCGACAGAGGGCGCGTCAGCGTGGAGCGCGGTCCGCTGGTCTATTGCGCCGAGTGGCCCGACAACGACTTCGACCTGGGCGGCATCCTGCTCAACCAGAAGCCGCAGTTCACCGTCGATCCCGCCTTCCCCCTCGTGACGAAGCAGGAGCAGATTTATGCGCTCACGGCGCTCAGGACCGATGCGCAGCTGCTGAACTTCGACGAGGCGGGCCGTCTGACGACGCGCGACGTCACGCTGCGTCTCATTCCTTACTACGCCTGGAACCATCGCGGCGCCGGTCGCATGATGGTGTGGCTGCCGCAGCAGTTGCGCGCCACCACGCCGGCCATGCCGCCTTCGCTCTCGTCGCGCAGCCGTCTCAGCGTATCGCTGGAGACGCCGGCCACGGGGGCTGTCAACGACCGCCTGCTGCCCAAGAATGCCGACGACAAGTCCGTGCCCTACTACCACTGGTGGCCCCGCGAAGGCACTGTGGAGTGGCTGGAGTATGCCTTGCCCGAGCGCACGAAGGTGAGCAGCGCTTCGGTTTATTGGTACGACGATCAGCCCTGGGGCGGATGTGCCGTGCCGGCCTCGTGGCGCATCCTCTATCGCACGGGTGAAGGCGCCTGGACGCCCGTCGAGGCTTCTCCGGAGAGTTACGGCGTCAGGCGCGGCGCGCTCAACACCGTTCGCTTCACACCCGTTGAGGCCGATGCCGTCCGTCTGGAGGTGACGCTCCGCGAGGGCAAGTCGGCCGGTCTGTTCGAATGGGAAGTGGAGTAGGGCTTCAGAGCCTCTTGAGGCGAAGCATCTGGTTGCAGTGTGCGGTGACGGCGGGACGGTGGGTCACGCAGATCACCGTGTAGGGCGTCGGACTCTCGGCGTTGCGCCCCATCAGGTTGTCCAGCACGCGGGTTTCCGTCTCTTCGTCGAGCGCTGAGGTGGCTTCGTCCAGGAGCAGGACGCGACCCGGACGGAGCAGGGCGCGCGCTATGGCGATGCGCTGTGCCTGTCCCTCACTCAGTCCCAGCCCGCTTTCGCCCACGGGCATGTCGAGACCCTCGTCGCTTTCTTTCACAAAGCCGGCTTCGGCCAGCTCCAAGGCGTCCCACATCTCGCGTTCGGTGGCGTCGGGGCGTCCCAGCAGCAGGTTGCTGCGCACAGTGCCCGAGAGCAGGGAGTTGCCCTGAGGCACGTAGACCAGGTTGCAGCGCGTGCCCGGTGAGGCCTTCGCGCTGACGTCGCCGTCGTAGAACTCCACGCGGCCCTTCAGCGGAGGCAGCAGCGCCAGGATGAGGCGTATGAGGGTGGTCTTGCCCGAGCCCGTCTCGCCCAGGACGGCGGTGATGCTGCCGGGCGGGAAGTCGTAGGAGAGGCGGTCGATGATCAGCCGGTAGTCTTCGTCGTAGGCGTAGCTGAGGTCCTTGAGGCGTATGCCGCATCCGCCCTTGAAGCGTATGGCCTCGCACGTCTCTTCCTGCGGCAGCTGCTCGAGCTCCATGAGGCGTTCGCCGGCCGTGAGCGAAGAGACGAGGGTGGGGATGAAGCGCGTCATGTCGCGGAAGGGGCCCTGTATCTGTCCCACCAGCTGGATGAAAGCCAGCATCATGCCGTAGGTGATGAGGCCCTGCTCCAGACGCCACGCGCCCCAGAGGAAGGCCACCAGATAGCCGCCGGCGAAGCCGATGTTGACCAGCGCGTTGGACACGGAGGAGAAGCGCGTGCGGTAGCGTATCTGGTCGGAGAGCGACTGCTGCGTGAGGCCGAGGCGCTCCACGACGCCCTCTTCCTGCTCCATCGTCTTGAGCATGATGCGGTGCTGCAGGCTCTCCTGCATGATGCTCTGTATCTCGCTGTCGGTCTTGCGTATGTCGCGCGTGAGCGCCCTCATGCGCCTGACGTAGAATTTGGAAAGGGCGATGAAGAGCGGGGTGATGACCATCAGCGCGCAGGCCAGACGGGCGTCGTACACACAAAGGAAGACGAAGGCGCCGATGAGGCGGCAGGTCACGATGAGCGCCTGGGGCAGGGTGTTGCTGATGACGCCCGTCACGTCGCGCACGTCGCGGTCCAGGCGGTTCATCGTGTCGCCCGTGTGCTGTCGGTCGCGTCCGAGCCACACGCTGCCCAGCACCGTCTCAAACATGCGCCGCTGTATCTTGTTGGTGCTCTGCACGCCCAGGATGGCGGCGAGCCAGTTGCGCGCGAAGCCCAAAGCGATGATGGACGCCATGACGGCGCCCAGAAGCAGTGCGCTCTCCGTGAGGCTGCCTTCCGTCTGATGGGTGGCGGTGTCGATGCATCGCTTGGTGGCCCAGATGAAGGCAAAGTCGAGCCCCACGCCGATGACGCCCGTGAGGGTGTTGACGATGCTGCGCAGGCGTATGCCGCGACTGGTGCGGACAAACCACCGGAGGGTCTGTATGGTCGTTGCCGGATTCATTTTCCGCACAAAAATAAAAATTTTCGGCCATATCCGTGCCTCAAACGGGAACTTTTTTCTAACTTTGTGTAAGAAAACGTGCTTATTTACCTATGAAAAGACTAAAGATAGCCATTTTCGGTAACGTCTACCAGTCGAAGAAGTCCGCCTCGGCGCAAAAACTTCTGGTGCTTTTGGAAGAGAAGGAAGCCGAGCTTCTTATCGACAGTGCTTTTCACCGCTTCCTCACCGAAGTGCTGCAAATCTCCGTGCCCAAAGCGCAGCTCATAGAGGGCGACGACTTCGAGGCCGATGTGGCCATCTCTCTGGGCGGTGACGGCACCTTCCTCGAGACGGCGCGCCGCGTGGGCCACAAGGACATCCCCATCCTCGGCATCAATCTGGGGCATCTGGGCTTCCTGGCCGACTACAGCGCGGAAGAGATTGCGCAGGCGGTGGACCAGATCTTCAGCGGCGAGATGCATGTGGAGCAGCGTGCGGTGCTCTCGCTCAAGGGTGATGTCGGCGGCTACCCCTATGCGCTCAACGAGGTGGCGGTGCTCAAAGCCGACAACGCCTCGATGATCAGCGTGCGGGTGGACATCAACGGCGAATATCTCACCACCTACGAGGCCGACGGTCTGATCATCAACACGCCGACGGGTTCCACGGGCTACGCACTCAGCGTGGGCGGTCCGGTCATCACGCCCGGCAGCGACGTCATCGGTCTGGTGCCTGTGGCGCCCCACAGCCTCACGGCGCGTCCGCTCATGCTTCACGGCAACGCTACGGTGAGCCTCTCGGTAAGTTCGCGCGAGCATCATTTCCTGGTCTCCGTGGACGGCCGCAGCGAGACGTTGCGCGACCACGTGTGTCTGGAGGTGTCGCGTGCGCCCTATTCAGTGCAGGTGGTCAAACGGCCCGGAGGCTCCTTCTACCGCACCCTGAGAGAGAAACTTCAGTGGAACACGAGGGCTCATAACCATTAACCCTTAACCGCTAACCCTTAACCCTTATATACCATGATTTACGTATTTCTTGCAGAGGGCTTCGAAGAAGTCGAGGCTCTGACTCCGGTGGACATCCTGCGTCGTGCCGGTGTGGAAGTGAAAACGGTGTCCATCAGCGACGACTACATCGTCACCGGTGCGCACGGCATCTCCGTGATGGCCGACACCACCATAGCACAAACCTCGGACAGCATCCCCGGCGGATGGAACGACGCACAGCGTCTGGGCGAGTGCGACATGATCGTGCTGCCCGGCGGTCTGCCCGGCTCCACCAATCTCGATGCCTGCCAGCGCCTGAAGGACATGATTCGCCTCCACTACGAGGCCGGCAAGCCTCTTGCCGCCATCTGTGCAGCGCCGATGGTCTACGGCCACATGGGTCTGCTCACGGACAGGCGTGTGACATGCTATCCCGGTGTGGAGAAGGAACTCGCGGGCGCCAACTACACGGGTGCTGTGGTTGAAGAGGACGGCCAGTTTATCACGGGTTGCGGCCCGGCTGCTGCGATGGAGTTCGGATTCCGTCTGGCTGCCCGCTTTGCCGACGCCTCTGTGGTGGACGGCCTCCGCGAAGGTATGAGATACAAGCAGTTGCTTAACCGTTGACCGTTTTTAACTCTCAACTCTCAACTATCAACTCTCAACTTTCAACTGAGTTAAAGTATCTCCCCGGCATCGGGCCGAAGCGTTCCGAGATGCTGCAGAAGGAGTTGGGCCTCTCCACTTGGGAGGACCTGTTGCTCTATTTCCCTTACCGCCATATCGACCGCACGCGGCTCTACCGCACCACGGAGATTCTCCCCGAGATGCCTTATGTGCAGCTGCGGGGGCAGTTCATCAGCATGGAGACGGTCGGCGCGGGACGCAAGAAACGCCTCGTGGCGCACTTCACCGACGGCTACGGCTGGGTGGACTGCGTGTGGTTCAACGGTGCCGGCTATCTGCTCAAGACGCTCAAGCTCCACCACGACTACATCATCTTCGGCAAGCCAACGCCCTTCAACGGGCGCCCCAACCTCACGCATCCCGACGTCGATGAGGCGCAGGACATGATGCTCTCGCGCATGGCGATGCAGCCTCACTACAGCGTCACGGAGCGCATGCGCAAGGCGGGTCTTTCGTCGCGCTCCATCGAGCACTTCACCGGCACGCTCATGCAGCGCCTTCAGACGCCTCTGCCCGAGACGTTGCCCGACTACCTCATGCAGCGTCTGGGGCTTATCGGCCGCGACAGCGCGCTGCGCTGGATGCATTATCCCGGGACGGCGCGACAGCTCTCCGACGCCACCTATCGCATGAAGTTTGAGGAGCTCTTCTTCATCCAGCTCTCCATCCTGCGCTACAGCCGCGACCGACAGAAGCGGGTCCACGGGCTGCGTTGTCCCAAAGTGGGGGAGATGTTCCACCGCTTCTACCGCGAACGTCTGCCTTTTGAACTTACAGGGGCACAAAAGCGCGTCATCCGGGAGATGCACGCCGACATGGCTTCCGGCCGTCAGATGAACCGTCTGGTGCAGGGCGATGTGGGCAGCGGCAAGACGATGGTGGCGCTCATGATGATGCTCCTGGCGGTGGACAACGGCTATCAGGCCTGTCTCATGGCGCCCACGGAGATTCTTGCCGAGCAGCATCTGGCTACGCTCACGCAGCAGCTGGGCGATCTGCCCGTGCGTGTGGAGCTGCTCACGGGCACGGTGAAGGGCAAACGGCGCAAGGCCGTCCTGGAGGGGCTGGAGAGCGGTGATGTACACATCCTCATCGGCACGCATGCCGTCATCGAGGACAATGTGCGCTTCCGTAATCTGGGCCTTGTGGTCATCGACGAGCAGCACCGCTTCGGCGTGGCGCAGCGCGCCCGCCTGTGGGACAAGAACGAGCAGGTTGCGCCGCACGTCATGGTGATGACCGCCACGCCCATTCCGCGCACGCTGGCGATGACGCTCTACGGCGACCTCGACGTCTCCGTCATCGACGAGTTGCCTCCCGGGCGCAAACCCATCACCACGAAGCACTTCTACGACGAGCGGCCCGAGCTGCTCTATGAGGGCATGAATGCCGAGATCCGCAAGGGCCATCAGTGTTATGTGGTCTATCCTCTGGTGAAGGAGAGCGAGAAGATGGATCTGAAGAACGTGCAGGAGGGCTATCGCCATCTTCAGGAGGTCTTTCCCCAGTATCGTCTCTCTATGGTGCACGGCCAGATGAAGCCGGCCGAAAAGGACGCCGAGATGCAGAAGTTCGTGCGCGGCGAGACGCAGATTCTCGTGGCCACAACGGTCATCGAAGTGGGGGTCAATGTGCCCAATGCCTCCGTCATGGTGATTCAGGAGGCGCAGCGCTTCGGCCTCTCCCAGCTGCATCAGTTGCGCGGCCGTGTGGGGCGCGGTGCGGAGCAGAGCTACTGCCTGCTGGTGACGGGCTACGAACTCTCGTCGGACACGCGCAAGCGCATCCAGATCATGTGCGACACGACCAACGGTTTCGAAATAGCGGAGGCCGACCTCAAGTTGCGCGGCCCGGGCGATTTGGAGGGCACGCAGCAGAGCGGCATGGCCTTCGATCTGCATGTGGCCAATCTGGCGCGCGACGGCCAGATTGTGCAGCAGGCCAGGGATATGGCGTCGTGGATTTTGGACGAGGATCCCCTGCTGGAGCGCCCCGAGAATCAGGTCCTGGTGGAGCGCATGCGTCAGACGCGTGGCGACCGCATCGACTGGTCCAATATTTCGTAGTTTGCAGGAATCACTCGTCGGAGCTGTCGGCCAGCATCTGGCGATAGACCGCGAGGAGGGTGGACTTGCGGATGGTGCCCTGGAAAAGACCCTCGCTGTCCACCACCGGGAGAATCCAGGCGTGTGTCTGGTCGAAGACTTTGGCCACGGTGTCCATGCGATCCTCAATATTAAGGCGCGTGGGCGCTTTGGTCATCAGCTGGCTGGCACGGAACTCGTTGAAGAGCTCCGGGCGGAACACCAGATGGCGTATGTCGTCCAGGTAGACCTCGCCCATTAGGCGTCCGGCGCCGTTGACGACGGGGAATACGTGGTTCTTGGAATTGGCCACCTGGCGCGCTATCTCGCCCAGTGTGTCGTCGGGGCGAAGCACTTCGTCGTAGTGCTGGATGACCGAGTCCATCGACATGAGTGTGAGGATGGCCTTGTCGGTGTTGTGCGTCACCAGCTCGCCGCGGCGCGCCAGACGCATGGCGTAGATGCTGTGGGGCTCGAAGGTTTTGATGGTGATATAAGCCCCCATGGAGACAATCATCAGCGGCATGAACAGCTCGTAGCCGCCCGTGAGCTCCGCAATGAGGAAGATGCCCGTCAGGGGCGCGTGCATCACACCGCTCATCATGCCGCACATGCCCAACATGGCGAAGTTGCGCTCGGGAATGTGGAGGCCGAAGGGGTCGTAGCGGTTCCACACGACGGCGAAGATGAAACCCGCGATGCAGCCCAGGAAGAGCGAGGGCGCGAAGATACCGCCGCAACCGCCGCCGCCGTTGGTCGCCGTAGAAGCAAACACCTTGGTGAGCACCACCAGAAGGAGATAGAGCAGAAGAAACTCACCGTGTCCGTAGAAGAAAGAGCCGTTGAGCGCCTGTTCCCAGTCGCTCATACCCTCGCCGTTGAGCAGCAGCTCGATGAGGTCGTAGCCTTCACCGTAGAGCACCGGGAAGAGGAAGATGAGCACGCTGAGCACCGATCCGCCCACCAGGAAGCGCAGACGGCGCGAGCGCAGGCGGCGGAAGACTTGGCTCTCCATCCAGTTCATCATGCGCGTGAAGTAGAGAGCCAACAGACCGCAGATGATGCCCAACAGGATGTAGGCCGGCGTGCGCGACACGGTGAAGGCGTCCTTCAGCTCGAAGCGGAAGATGGTTTCGGTGCCGGAGAAGACGAAGACAACGCCGGCGGCCGTGACACAACTCACCAGAAGCGGTAACAGGGAGGTCATCGAGAGGTCGATCATCAGCACCTCGAGCACGAAGACCAGACCCGCGATGGGCGCCTTGAAAATACCGGCAATGGCTGCCGCTGCACCGCAGCCCACAAGGACCATCATCTGTTTGCCCGAGAGGCGGAAGAAACGTCCCAGATTGGACCCTACGGCGCTGCCCGTGAGCACGATAGGGGCCTCGGCGCCGACACTGCCGCCGAATCCGATGGTGATGGCCGAAGCCACTACGGAACTCCAACAGTTGTGGGGCTTGATGAGACTTTGCTTGCGTGCAATGGCGAAAAGGATGCGTGTGACGCCGTGGCTGATGTCATCCCGTACGACGTAGCGCACGAAGAGGCTCGTGAGCATGATGCCGATGACAGGATAGACAAGGTTGAGCCAGTTGGCGTGGGTGACGGTGTAGCCCTGAGTGATGAAAAACTCAATCTCCTCAATGATAAACTTCAGCACCATGCCGGCCAATGCTGCACCGATACCCACAAAGAAAGCCAGAAGAAGCATGAAGCGGCGGTCGCGACGGTGGCGACGGCGCCAAAGCAGGATATGGTAGAGCAACCACCTCATGGGCGCAATACTTTGAATTCGCCGTCGGCCTTGAGACGCATAATCTGCGAGGGGCGGGCAGGTTTGGTGTCGTTCTGGCGCGAGCGCATCACGTAGTCCACGCCGGCGATGACGGCAGGGTCAATCTCGCTGAAAATGGCGGCGGCGGGCTGTCCGCTGATGTTGGCCGAGGTGGAAACAACAGCCTTTTGAAAACGGTAGCAGAGTTCATGGGAAATGGCTTCCCGCGTGACGCGCAAGCCCACGCTGCCGTCCTCGGCAATGAGCGAAGGCGCCAGGTTGACAGCGCCGTCGAGGATGAGCGTGAGCGGACGCTCAGCAAACTCGATGAGGTCCCATGCCACATCAGGCACTTGGCGCACATAGCGCTGCAGACGGTTGGCCGAGTCCACGAGGCAGAGCATCGCCTTGGCTTCGGCCCGCTGCTTGAGAGCGAAGATGCGGCGCACGGCTTCCTCGTTGGTGGCATCGCAGCCGATGCCCCAAACGGTGTCGGTGGGGTAGAGAATGAGGCCGCCCCGACGGAGCGTCTCAACGGCCTGTCGAATATCTTCTGCTATTTCTTTCTGCGTCATACCCAGTGTTTTAGAATTCGCTGGTAAAGTGGAACTTTATATGTGGGAAGTCCTGCTGCGCCATGGTGAGCACGTAGCCCGAATCGGCCAGAAAGACGTCGCGGCCTTCGCGGTCTTTGGCCATATATTGATACTTGCGCTTCTTGAAATTTTCGTACTCGTCTTTATGGCCGGCCTCGCATTCGATCCAGCAGGCCTTGTGGAGCGAGAGGGGCTCCCAGCGGCATTTGGCGTTGTACTCGTTCTCCAGACGATACTGAATCACCTCAAACTGCAGCTGGCCCACGGTGCCGATGATCTTGCGCCCGTTGAATTCGTTGACAAAGAGCTGCGCCACGCCCTCGTCCATCAGCTGGGAGATGCCCTTTTCGAGCTGTTTGGACTTCATGGGGTCGGCATTCTCAATGTATTTGAAGAGTTCGGGAGAGAAGGAGGGCAGGCCGCGGAAATGAATCTGTTCGCCTTCGGTAAGGGTGTCGCCAATCTTGAAGGTGCCGTTGTCGGGCAGGCCCACAATGTCGCCGGCCCAGGCTTCGTCGATGGTCGACTTGCGCTGTGCCATAAACTGGGTGGGAGAGGAAAAGCGTAGCGTCTTGCCCTGACGCACATGCAGATAGGGCGCGTTGCGCTGGAAACGGCCAGAGCACACCTTGCAGAAGGCGATACAGGAGCGGTGGTTGGGGTCGATGTTGGCCGTAATCTTGAAGATAAAGCCGGAGAACTTGTCCTCCTCGGGGCTCACGGTGCGCTCTTCGGCCTGAGTGGGGCGCGGAGAGGGCGCTATACGCACGAAGCAGTCGAGCAGCTCCTGAACGCCGAAGTTGTTGAGCGCGCTGCCGAAGAAGACCGGTGCCGTGTCGGCCTGAAGATAAAGGCTGTCGGGGCCTTCAGAGACCTCGGCCACAGAAGGGTAGACGCCCTCAATCATTTCCAGGTCGTCGCGCAGACGGCGGGCATCGTCGTTGCCGACGGTCTCCTCCAATTGGGGAGAATCAACGTCCACTTCGATGCGCTCCTGCAGGCGCTGTTTGTCGGCCTGAAAGAGCGAGAGGCGATGCTCGTAGATGTTGTAGACGCCCTTGAAACGTTGTCCCTGGTTGATGGGCCAGGAGAAAGGACGCACCTTGATGTGAAGCTCCTCCTCCAACTCGTCCAGGAGGTCGAAGGGATCCTTGCCCTCGCGGTCCATCTTGTTGATAAAGATGATGACAGGCGTCTTGCGCATGCGGCACACTTCCATGAGCTTACGTGTTTGGGCCTCAACGCCTTTGGCGCTGTCGACCACAATGATGCACGAGTCCACAGCCGTGAGTGTGCGAAAGGTGTCCTCGGCGAAGTCCTGATGGCCCGGTGTGTCGAGGATGTTGATTTTATAGGCCTCGGAGGCCCCTTCGGGGGTGTAGTCGAACTCCATGACCGAAGTGGTCACACTGATGCCGCGTTGTTTCTCAATCTCCATCCAGTCGGAGGTGGCGGTCTTCTTGATTTTGTTGCTCTTGACGGCACCGGCCACTTGAATCTGACCGCCGAAAAGCAACAGCTTCTCGGTGAGTGTCGTCTTACCCGCATCGGGATGCGAGATGATGGCAAAGGTGCGTCTGCGTTCTATTTCAGGATTCATAATTTTCTGCTAAAAGTTCAAGCATGCGCGTGACGGGAGCCAGCGCAGCGGATGTTTCGGGCGAGACTTGACGCCCCTGCATCTTGAGCAGTGTGACGCCGTACACGGCATCCAGAGCGTTGGCCACATCGCCCACTTCGTCGTCCATGCCCTTGCTCCTCAGTTCGTCGAGGATGGGGAGTGCGGCGCCATAAGCGGCCTGGTAGAAGGGCTTTTGGGCGTCGTCAAGCAACTCGATGTGGCGCTGCTCCAAATCGGCGATGACGTTGCTCAGAGCCTGCACGTGACCGGTTTTCTGGCACATCTCCATCTGCATCATCTCGATGAGGCCGGCATACCATTCGGTGACTTCCTCCAATTGCTCGTCGTCGTAGTCGAAGCGGGAGAGGTATTCGCGCTGGAGACGCTCTATGTCGAGGTCGTAGGCGCGCAGAGTATCCTCAACCTGCATCATGTAAAGGACATAGGCCACGATGTTGCGTTGGCGAAGTTTACGGGCAATATACATAGAAAAGTCAGAGTATGGTCGTGAAGATGGCAACCAATGAGGCGATGATGACGATGAGCCCCAGGATGCGGTTGAAGTAGAGGATGGTGGACACCTGGAAGCGCTCGCGCGCCTTGTCGATGACGGCTGTGAGTCCCAACCACCAGAGCAGGGCACCGCCGAAGATGCTCAGATAGGCCAAAGCCTGCAACCAATAGCGCTCGGGCACCACGAAGTCCAGACGCGCCATCATCGCCATGAAGAGGAAAATGATGAGCGGATTGGAAAGCGTGAGCAGGAATCCCGTGCCGGCATTGTGAAGCAATGTTCCTTTACCGTTGATGCCGCTTTGGCGCATGCCGCGTGTGGGGTTGGAGAGCATACAGAAAACGCCGAAGCAGAAGAGCATGATGCCGCCGATGACCTTGAGCCAGTAGAGATTGGACGGCCGCTCGATGAGGTCGAGCACCATCGCCATGCCGACACCGGTGATGACGGCGTAAACGAGATCGGAGATGGCGGCGCCGACACCCGTGACGAAGCCGTACCAGCGGCCCTTTTTCAGGGTGCGTTGCACAATGAGCACCCCCACGGGCCCCATCGGCGCACTGGCGATGGCCCCTACAAAGATGCCCTTCACAACGAGCTCCAATGTATCAACTGGTTGTATCCACATAATAAAAACATCGGCAAATATACGTAAAAAAATCGCTCCGCGGACACAGCGCATAGGTATTTTTTACTTTTTTTTACATTTTTTCAAAATATGAGCCTGTAATCTTTGCAGAGCCAAAGAAAAATGCATATCTTTGTGCACGAAAATGTGTTTTTGCAAAAACAATGGAAAATAAACCCTACGTAATCGGTCTGGACCTTGGCGGTACGAATTCCGTCTTCGGCATCGTAGACCGGGAAGCGCGTATCGTGGAGAGAGTCTCCGTGCCTACACCAGGACACGATACGGCAGAGCTCTATGTGAAAGACTGTGTGTCCAAGCTTTTGCCTCTGGTGGACCGTGTGGGCGGCCTGTCCTGTATTCAGGGCATGGGCATCGGCGCTCCCAACGCCAACTTCTATACCGGCGAAATACTCTATGCGCCCAACCTTCCCTGGAAGGGGCGTGTGCCTCTGGCCAAACTCTTTGAGACGGCGTTGGGCGTTCCTGTGGTGATGACCAATGACGCCAACGCTGCCGCTTTGGGCGAGATGGCTTACGGCGCAGCCAAGGGGATGAAGAACTTCATTGAAATAACCCTGGGCACCGGTGTGGGCAGCGGCATCGTTATCAACGGAGAGATGGTTTACGGCTGCGATGGTTTTGCCGGCGAGTTGGGACATACGACCATCGTGCCCGGCGGCAGAGAGTGCGGCTGCGGTCGAAAAGGCTGTTTGGAGGCTTATTGCTCCGGCCCCGGCGTGGCCCGTACGGCACTCGAGCTGATGGCCGAAAGACGTATGGACAGTCCTCTGCGCAACATCACACCCTCGTCGCTGGTGAGCAAGGATGTGAGTATTGCAGCCTCCGAAGGCGACGTTTTGGCTCAAGAGGTGCTCCGCATCACGGGCAGAAGGCTGGGAGAGGCCTGTGCCAATTTCATGAACTTCTGCTCAATGGAGGCGTTCATCTTCTTCGGCGGTCCGGTGAAGGCCGGCGAGGCACTGATGGCTCCTCTGAGAGAAGCTTTCGAAGAGAGTGTATTGCCTATCTACAAGGGCAAGGCCAAGATACTGGTATCGCAGCTCAAGGACAGCGACGCCGCCATCCTCGGCGCAGCAGCGCTGGCATTGTGATTTCCCTCAATAACCAATAATCAGTAACCCATAATTCATAATTCATTTTTAACACTAATCATCATGAAAAAAAACATTTATGCGCTGGGGCTTTTAGCCCTCACAACGGTCACTTCGTGCACGGACAACACGTATGACCTGAGTAAAAACAACGTAGACTGGAGCATGCAAGCTTCAAGCGATGTTTTGTGGCTGCCTGATGGCAGCACAGCCAATGCTATGTTGAAAGATCTCTTCAGCGTCAGCGAGGGTCAGAACCTCAAGCTTATCGAAGATCCTGAGACCCGCAGAGGCGGACTCTACTGCATGCAGGGCGACGGATCGATAACGGCCAATGTAACACTGCCCGTCACCACAGCCGGATGGAATCCTGTGACTATTGATGAACCCTCTACAACGGTGAGTTTGGGCAACATCCCAGAATTCCTGCGCCGTGAGGAAACAAACTTCGATATAGTGAACCCCATCATTTTAATTAGTGTGAACAAACCGGGTGAAATGGACTTCCGTTCGCGCATCGTTATAACCGGCATGAAAGACGGTGTCCCGGGCAAGAAGGCACAGACCGTCGATCCAACCATCGTTCCTGGCGATAACGCTTTTGTAGTCAGCGGTGATGAGGGTATTAAGAAATTTTATATCGCCGCTCAGAAAGTGACAGACAAGGAGTTGCCAAATGACTTTAAAGGCGCAACCTTTGTGGCTTTGGATGGTAAAGATGCGTTACAGAAGATGTTGTGTGACAAACTGCCCGATGAGTTTAAAATAGAGTTAACCATGAATGAAGGAAGTGGCACGGCTGACACGAAAGCGTTCACTGTGAATTATCGTTTTTGGGCGCCCATGCGTCCCGGTGAGGACTTTAAGTTGAATGATGATGACAGAGCCGATGGCTTCCAAAGTGACCTTAAGGATGTGCTTTTCGACGCCATGGAGGTGCAGGCCGATGTGGTTGGTGATTTGCCGATGACCGTACGTCTGGTGCCCGTTGCTGTCAATGAGAATGGCGAGGCCATGAACGATGTGAAACTCACCATCAACGACCGGCCTTTCGTGGAAGTACCCGGTGACGAGAGAACTGCCATTCGTGTGAAGCTGACTGCGACCGGTGGAGCGCGCGTGAGCGACTTTGTCAATAGAGATCACAACTATTTTGACGGCATACGCTTTGACTTCACCATGCTGAAGCCCACACGACCCGGCGAGAAGATTTTCTCCGACATGAAGGTTCGCCTGGAAAACATGAAGATGGGTATCATCGGTGCAGGCTATGATGCCAACTGATTTTCAAGAACAGATTACTGAAACACATTTAAATCCTCAAAAAGAATATCAGTCATGAAGACATTAAAATATATCCTCACTGCCGTCTGCATCACCCTTTCCGGAAGTGTGATGGCACAAAATCTCAACAGTGCGTATTTCCTCGACGGATACTCCTATGGCTATGAATTGAATCCCGCCAAGGACTATGAGCGAAAAGGCTTTGTCGGATTTCCTCTCCTGATGTTGGGCAACACCAATGTTTCGCTTTCCGGCAACCTGTCCATGAAGGACATCTTCTACACGCTGCCTGACGGAAGACTGGGCACTTTCATGCATCCCAGCATTTCTGCCGATCAGGCTCTTGAAAACCTGAATGGTGGTCAAAGGACCAATGTGGACATGAGAATAGATCTCATCAACTTCGGTTTCCACAAATGGGGTGGCTACAACTTCTTCAACTTGAGCATGCGTTCCAATACCGGTTTTCATGCCCCCGGAGATCTCTTTGAAATGGCCAAGACGCTGAGCAACAAGAACTACGACATCAGTGATTTCGGTATAAAGAATACCACTTGGATGGAAATTGGATTTGGCCACAGCCGTAATGTGACGGAATCTTGGAGAGTTGGCGGTACGGTTAAGGTGCTTCTTGGTGCAGGCCGCGTGAACATGAAAGCTAAAAGTCTGAAGATGGATTTGGCTGGCCCGGACAAGTGGCTGATTACCGCTGAGGCCGAAATAGAGGCCAGTGCCAAGGGACTCACTTGGGGCGAATACAATACCGATCCTTACAACGACGGCACAGCCCGTCCCGACGGTGTTATCAAATTTGGTAATATGGACATAAGCAAAGCCGGTGTCGGTGGCGTGGGTCTGGCCTTCGATCTCGGTGCTGAGTGGGATATGGAGAAAGCCGGCATCCTCAAGGGCATGAAGTTGAGTGCCTCGTTGCTCGACTTGGGCTTCATCTCCTGGAACAACACTCTCCGCGGCGAGAATGTCAAACAAAGCTATCAGTTCAACGGCTTCAACAACATCAAAGTGAAGGACGGCGAGGGTAAAAGTATGCAGAGTCAGTTTGACGACTTCACCGACGGCATGGAAGACCTTTTCACCTTCCAAGACAAGGGTAATGATAACGGCGCACGCGCTTTGGGCGCCACGCTCAACATTGGTGTGCAGTACAAGTTGCCCATGTACGACAAGCTGGAGTTCGGCTTCCTGTCCACCACCCGTATTCAGGGTGCCTACTCTTGGAACGAGGAGCGACTCTCTGCCAACATCCATCCCGTCAAGTGGTTGGAAGGCGGCATCAACTTCGGTTTCGGCAGCTTGGGCACCAGTTTCGGCTGGGTGATTAACATTCACACGAAGGGCTTCAGCATCTTCGCAGGCATGGACCGTCTCTTGAGCAAATTCTCCAAGCAGGGCATCCCCACCGGCAGCTCAGCCAATGCCAGCATTGGCATCAGCTTCCCCTTCGGCAGCCTGCAGTAATATAAAATCTTTAAGGTAACAAGATATTCGACATGATCACATTCTTCAAAACACCCGACGGTAGCATCATTGCCACAGAAAGTGCGCAAAGTCTCACAACGGAGGAACAGGAAAAGCTCGCGTGGCTCTACGGAGGTGCCAGTCCGCTCAAAGAGGAGCGGTTGGACGGATACTTCGTCGGACCTCGCCGCGAAATGATAACCCCGTGGAGCACCAATGCCGTAGAAATCACCCAGAACATGGCCGTCTCCGGCATCCGTCGTATTGAAGAATATTGGCCGGTGGAGAGCGAAGACGCAGATCATGATCCCATGCTGCAGCGCCTCTACAAAGCCCTCGATCAGGATATCTTCACCGTGAATATCGAGCCGGCCCCCATTCGCGACATCACCGACTTGGAGGCCTACAACGAGCAGGAAGGACTGGCCCTCTCACCCGAGGAGATTGAGTATCTCCATAAGGTGGAGGGGCAGCTCGGCCGTCCGCTCACCGACAGCGAAGTGTTCGGCTTTGCCCAGATCAACTCCGAGCACTGTCGCCACAAAATCTTCGGCGGCACGTTCATCATCGACGGCGAGGAGAAGGAGTCCTCGCTCTTCAAGATGATTAAGCGATTTCGGCCTATAAGGACAATGTGGCTTTCGCCGAGGGACCCGTCGTGGAGCAGTTTGCTCCCGAAGATCACGCCACGAGCGACTGGTTCCGCGTGAAGCCCATCCAGAGTGTCATCTCCATCAAGGCTGAGACGCACAACTTCCCCACAACGGTGGAGCCCTTCAACGGCGCCTCTACCGGTACCGGCGGCGAAATCCGCGACCGTATGGGCGGTGGTGTAGGCTCTTGGCCCATAGCCGGTACGGCGGTCTATATGACCAGTTATCCCCGCACCGCCGAAGAGCGTGAGTGGGAGCGTCTGCTGCCCGTAAGAGAATGGCTTTATCAGACGCCCAGACAGATTCTCACCAAAGCCTCCAACGGTGCTTCCGACTTTGGCAACAAATTCGGACAGCCGCTCATCTGCGGCAGTGTGCTCACCTTTGAACATCAGGAGCCGGAAGGACCGCTCTATGCCTATGACAAGGTCATCATGCTGGCCGGCGGCGTGGGTTATGGTACGAAGCGCGACTGTCTGAAGGGCACACCTCAGAAGGGCAACAAGATTGTCGTTGTCGGCGGTGACAACTACCGCATCGGACTTGGTGGCGGCAGCGTGAGCAGTGTGGAGACCGGACGTTATTCCTCCGGCATCGAACTCAACGCCGTGCAGCGTGCCAATCCCGAAATGCAGAAGCGTGCCAATAACCTCGTGCGCGCGCTTTGTGAAGAAGAGGTAAATCCCGTAGTGAGCATTCACGATCACGGCAGCGCCGGGCACGTCAACTGCCTTTCGGAGCTGGTGGAGGAGTGTGGCGGACTCATCGACATGTCCAAGTTGCCTATCGGCGACCCCACGCT
The DNA here is from genome assembly GCA_902784475.1 of uncultured Bacteroidales bacterium. Lineage (GTDB taxonomy): Bacteria > Bacteroidota > Bacteroidia > Bacteroidales > Bacteroidaceae > Physcousia. The sequence goes on from CACZUX010000026.1 coordinate 22,414, forward strand.
TTCGGCTAAAGAAATTATCGCCAATGAGAGCCAGGAGCGTATGGGCCTGCTCATTGACGAGAAGCATATCGACCACGTGCGCCGTATTGCCGAGCGCGAGCGTGCACCGCTCTATGTGGTCGGCGAAACAACAGGTGATGCACACTTTGCTTTCGAGCAGGCTGACGGCCGTCGTCCCTTCGACCTTGAGGTGAGCCAGATGTTCGGTCATTCTCCCAAGACCGTTATGGTGGACAAGACGGTGGAGCATCACTACAAGGACGTCAGCTACGATAAAAAAAATATTACGGACTACCTGAAGCGCGTGCTGCGCCTGGAGGCTGTGGCCTGCAAGGACTGGCTCACGAACAAGGTGGACCGCAGCGTCACGGGCAAGGTGGCCCGTCAGCAGTGTCAGGGCGAGTTGCAGTTGCCGTTGTCGGACTGCGGCGTGGTGGCCTTGGACTATCAGTTCCACAAGGGTATAGCCACCGCACTGGGTCACGCGCCTCAGGCTGCATTGGCCGATCCCGCCAAGGGCAGTGTGCTGGCTGTAGCAGAATCGTTGACCAATATCGTTTGGGCGCCTCTGGAAGAGGGACTCGACACCGTATCTCTCTCGGCCAACTGGATGTGGCCCTGCCGTTCGCAGGAGGGCGAAGACGCCCGTCTCTACACTGCAGTGAAGGCCCTGTCTGACTTCTGCTGTGCTTTGGAGATTAACGTGCCTACCGGCAAGGACTCTCTCTCGATGACGCAGAAATATCCCTCCGGTGAGAAAGTGATCTCTCCGGGCACCGTGATTGTCACGAGCGGCGGACAGGTCAGCGACGTGCGTGCCGTCGTCGGCCCCGTGATGCAGCAGGTGAAGGATTCCTCTTTCTACCACATCGACTTCTCTTTTGATCGCCTGCGACTGGGCGGTAGCGCCTTTGCTCAGAGTTTGGGCAAGGTCGGTGACGACGTGCCCACAGTGAGTGATCCTGAATATTTCCGCGATGCTTTCAATGCAGTACAGGAACTCGTCGGGAAGGGTCTCATTCTCGCCGGTCACGACATCTCTGCCGGCGGCTTGGTGACTTGTTTGCTGGAAATGTGCTTTGCCAACACCAAAGGCGGCTTAGATATCAATTTGGACAAAATCGACGAAACAGATATCGTCAAGATACTCTTTGCTGAGAATCCCGGCATCGTCATTCAGGTGGCCAACGACAAGCGCTCTGAGGTGAAGAAGATACTTGAGGATGCCGGCGTGGGTTATGTATGTATCGGCAAGCCCTCTGAGGGTCGCAGTATTCACATTGCGAAGGATGGCGAGACGCTGTCGCTCGACATTGACGCCCTGCGCGACGTGTGGTACGAGAGCAGCTATCTGATGGACACCTATCAGAGTCGCAACGGCAAAGCTGCCGAGCGCTACGAGAATTACAAGAAACAGCCTCTCGTATGGCAGATGCCCCAAACGTTTACGGGCAAATGTTCACAATATGGCATTCCTGCTGCTACCGATAATCGTCCGAAGGCAGCCATCATCCGCGAGAAGGGTACTAACGGCGAGCGCGAAATGGCCTGGATGCTCTATCTGGCCGGCTTCGACGTGAAAGACGTCATGATGACCGACCTCGTCAGCGGACGCGAGACGTTGGAGGAGATTCAGTTCATCGTCTTCTGCGGCGGTTTCTCCAATTCCGATGTTTTGGGCAGCGCCAAGGGATGGGCCGGTGCCTTCCTCTTCAACCCGAAGGCCAAAGAGGCACTCGACCGCTTCTATGCCCGCAAGGACACCCTCTCCTTGGGTGTCTGCAACGGCTGCCAGCTCATGATGGAGCTCGGGCTCATCGGTTGCAACAAGGAGGCCCGCATGAAGCACAACGACTCGCGCAAGTTCGAGAGCGGCTTTGTCGGTTTGACGGTGGAGCCCAACGAGAGTGTTCTGCTCAAGAGCCTTTCCGGCAGTCGTCTGGGCATCTGGGTGGCTCACGGCGAAGGCAAATTCTCTCTGCCCGGCAAGGAGAGCGACTACAACGTCGTGCTTAAATACGCCTACGACGGTTATCCTGCCAATCCCAATGGCAGCGACTTCTCCACCGCCGGCATCTGCTCGGCCGACGGACGCCATTTGGCCATGATGCCCCATTTGGAGCGCGCCTTCCTTCCCTGGCAGTGCGGCACTTATCCTGCCGGACGTCTGGTCTCGGATCAGGTAACCCCTTGGATTGAGGCTTTCGTCAATGCACGTGAATGGCTCAAGGGCGTCAAAGATTAAAAGACTAACATAAACAGTGTAAGCATAGCGATGCTGGAACTTTTTATCACATTCTTCAAAATCGGTTGCTTCACCGTCGGTGGAGGTTACGCCATGATTCCCGGTATCTTTGCGGTCAACCTCAGCATATTTATCGGCTACAAGCTCTTCCGCACGCCTGGTGCTGTGGTATGCACTTTGGGTACGGCATTGCCTTCCTTTATCATCATCCTGCTTATTGCGCTCTTCTTCCAGCGTTTCCGTGACTACGCCATCGTCAACAGCATGTTCCGCGGCATTCGTCCTGCGGTGGTGGCGCTTATCGCCGCTCCTGTGTTCCGTATGGCTCAGACGGCGCATATCCGTTGGTCTAATGCTTGGATTCCCGCTGTCAGCGCCATTGCCATCTGGCTTCTGGGCGTGTCGCCTGTTTATGTGATTCTTCTGGCCGGCATCGGCGGATACACTTACGGCCAACTTTTAAAATAACCTGTGCCTATGCTACTGTTACAACTCTTCATAGTCTTCATGATGATCGGGCTGTTCGGCTTCGGCGGAGGCTACGCTATGGTGTCCATGATACAGGGTGAGGTTGTCACATCGCACCACTGGCTCACCACCGGACAGTTCACCGATATCGTTGCCATCTCGCAGATGACGCCGGGCCCGCTCGGCATCAACACGGCCACTTATGTGGGCTATAGCAGCATGGTCTCTGCCGGATATCCCGCGTGGATGGGCATTTTGGGCAGCTTTACGGCCACCTTTGCCGTAGTGCTTCCTTCTTTCGTGCTGATGCTGATCATCTCGAAGTTCCTGCTCCACTACAAGGACCATCCCGTTGTGGAGAGCATCTTCCTCGGCATCCGTCCTGCGGTGGTAGGCCTGCTGGTGGCAGCCTCCCTGCTTCTGATGACGCGCGAGAATTTCTCTTCGCCCGGCGAAAACGGTTGGCAGTTTTGTATCTCCATATTACTTTTCCTCTTTGCCTTCTTCGGACAGAGAGTGTATCACATTAATCCCATTCGTCTCATCGCCTTTTGCGCTATTGCCGGGGCCATATTGCTATGATCAACAGAGAACTTATACGACAGAAGGTGGTGCAGCTGATGTATGCCCGCTATACAGGTGAAAACAAGACACTCTCCGGCTTGGAGAAAGAGTTGGAGCGTTCGCTGGACAATGCTTACGAACTCTATCTTTCCCTGCTTTCCCTATTGCTGGAGATGGGGCGTCTGGCCGGTCGCAACTACGAGACCGCTGTAGCCCGTTCCGAGCGTTTGGGCATCGATCGCCCATCCGACCGTTTGGCCGCCAACCGTTTCATGAAGCAGTTGGAAGACAACCGCGAGTTGAAAGCTTTCCGCGAGCATCAGGTCATCGACTGGACCGACGAGGAGGAACTCGTGCGCAGCTTCCTCAACGAGGGCCTGGCTCTCGATGTCGTCGAAGATTATCTCAAGAGCAGCGCTCCTTCCACCTATGCTCAGGAGCGTGAACTTTGGCGTAACATCTACAAGGGCGTTATTGTTGGCAACGAGACGCTAGACGAGTTGCTGGAGGAGAAGTCTTTGTATTGGAACGACGACAAGGACATCATCGACACTTTCGTTTTGAAGACCGTCAACCGCTTCACTGAAGATTCTACTTCCGACATGCCGCTCCTGCCCAAATACCGTGACGAGAGCGATTTGCAGTTTGCCAACGAGCTCCTGCGCAATTGCGTCGCCCACGAAAAGGAGCTGCTCGACCTCATCGAGAGCAGCACGCATGGCTGGCGCATGGAGCGCATCGCCCTCATGGATCGCGTCATTCTTCTGGTGGCGCTTTGCGAGATACAGTATTTCTCATCCATTCCCCTTACCGTGTCCATCAACGAATACGTGGAGATTGCCAAACACTATTCCGCTCCAGGTTCGTCGCGCTACATCAATGCCACGTTGGATACCGTTTCCAAGAAACTCACATTAAATAAACAGCAATGATACTCTTACAAGCAGCGGGGCAGCCCAGCAGCATGCCCATGATTTTGATGATGGTGGCCATCTTTGCCATCATGTGGTTTTTCATGATTCGTCCTCAGCAGAAGAAGCAGAAGGAGATTCAGAAGTGGCGCAACAGCATCACCGTGGGCACCAATGTCGTTACCGCCGGCGGTATCTACGGTGTTGTGCGCGGCATCAACGAGGCCGACAATATTCTTGAGGTGGAAATTGCCAACGGTGTTCGCATCCGTGTAGACCGCAATTCCGTCTATGCTCAGGCGCAATCTCAAAGTAATTAAGTTCTGGAGGTGGCTGCGCTCGGTCTTTTCTTCCGAGCGTGTGATGGACATTCTGGTGTTCTTCGGCGCGCTGGTCGTGGCGATGGGTTTCTGGGTGCTCCAGCGTCTCAATGACACCTTCGAGATGGAGGTGAAGGTGCCCCTGTCGCTGACGGGAGTGCCTCGAGGCGTCACACTCACCACACCACTGCCGTCTTCCGTTCGGGTTACGTTGCGCGATCGCGGCACCCAGCTCATGAACTACATGCGCCACCGCATCAGGCCCGTCACGCTGGAGTTCTCGCTTTACGATGACGGCGGCGCCACTGGTCGGGGTTATGTACCCATTGCCGACGTGCAGCATGCCATCAATGCGCAGATGCTCACCTCCACCGTCATTCAGCGCATCACGCCCGACACGCTGGAGTTTTTCTACAACCGCGGGCTTCACCGTCGTCTTCCCGTACGCCTCTTGGGCACTGCGGAGACAGCGGAGCGCAACTATCTCCACAGTATCACCTTCTCTCCCGACAGCGTCATCGTTTATGCACCGGCTTTGGTGCTCGACACCATGACGCACGCCTACACCGAGGAGACGCACATCAGCAACATTGAGGAGGATTATGTGGACAACTTGCACCTGCGCCCGATGCGCGGCGTCAAGTATGAACCCGATGTAGTGCAGATGAAGGCTCGTGTGGACTACTACACCGAGAAGACCGTCTCTGTTCCCATCGTCGGTGTCAACTTCCCTGCCGACAAGGTGTTGCGTGCCTTCCCTGCTCAGGTGGATGTCACTGTGCGTGTCGGAGCGATGAACTACAACAGCATCTCTGCCGACGGCTTTGTGCTGACGGTTTCCTACGAAGACCTCATCAATCATCCCGGCGACCGTTTCCGTCCCGAGATTAAATCCGTTCCCCAAGGGACATCCTCACCCCGTCTCTCACCGCCCGAGTGCGAATATCTCATCGAGCAGGTGGAGAGTGGGGAAGTGGAGTAGCATTTCCGTTTTGCTGCAGTGGAGAACAACGAAGCACGCATAGACAAATGGCTTTGGGCCTCGCGCATCTTCAAGACGCGCACCGTTGCCGCCGCCGCTTGCAAGAAGGGGCAGGTGACGATGAAAGGCGTTGCCCTCAAGCCCTCGCGCATTATACGCGTGGGTGATATAATAGATGTACGCAAGCCGCCCGTCACGTGGTCGTTTCGTGTGCTCCAGGCCATCGAGCGCCGTGTGGGCGCGAAGTTGGTGCCGGAGGTGTTGGAAAACGTCACGTCGCCAGAGCAGTATGAACTACTGGAGATGAGCCGCATCAGCGGTTTTGTCGGTCGTGCCAAAGGTACCGGGCGTCCCACGAAGAAGGATCGCCGCACACTCGACGACTTCACGGAAGACGTGCCTCAGTTTTTCGGCGACTTCGATTGGGAAGATGACGACGATGAAGATGACGACTTCCCCGACGACGAAAAATAACGAAGGGCTTTAGGGATTCTCAATGATGCGGTCTGCGGGGCCGCATTCTTTTTGTCTGCGGATGCGGGCTTCCACCTGCTCCCGGGTGCAGCCGTCGCGCTCCATCACGCGTCCCTCATGCCGGCCTCGTCGAGCAGGGCGCTCTCCATCACCACCGTCCCGGCTTTTTGTCTTTTGCACCAAGCTTCGAAGTCGCGCTTCACGGCGGGATGCACCAGCGCGTTCATGGTCCGGAGGTGCCGCTCGTCGGAGAAAAGCCAGGCGGCCACAGCGCTGCGGCTGAGATGCCCGTCGGCATCGTAGGCTTCGGGTCCCACCAGCCGGGTGATGGCGCGCCGCAGATCCGGGTCTTCTTCCTCCAGGCGTTTGGCTTCACGGTCGCAGTCGTAGACGGGGATGCCCTTTTCGGCCATCTGCCTGCACACGTAGCTCTTGCCGGTGCCGATGCCGCCCGTGATGCCGATGCGCTTCATCTTATTTGTTGTTGTAGTGACACATGGCGAACGACATGCCCGAGAGGCAGAAGGCCTTGATGGCCTCCACTGCCACGAGGGCGCGCTCGTCGCACAACTTCTCGTCTTCGGGGGAGAAGCGTCCCAATACGAAGTCCACCTGCATGCCGCGCGGGAAGTCGTTGCCGATGCCGAAACGCAGACGGTTGTAGCCCTCGGTGCCGAGCACGGAGGCGATGTGTTTGAGTCCGTTGTGTCCGGCGCTCGATCCGCCCTGCTTCATGCGTATGGCGCCTACGGGCAGTGCGAGGTCGTCCACCACGACGAGCAACTGCTCCAGAGGTATCTTCTCCTCGTTCATCCAATAGCGCACGGCGTTGCCTGAGAGGTTCATGAAGGTGGAGGGCTTCAGCAGCACCACTTCGGCGTTCTTCACGCGTCCGCGTCCGACGAAGCCGTAACGCTTGTCTTCAAAAGCAATGTTGGACGCCTTGGCGAAGGCGTCCAACACTCTGAATCCTATGTTGTGGCGGGTGCGGTCGTATTCGTCACCGACATTGCCCAGTCCGACAATCAGATACTTCATCTTTATGCTTCGGCAGCGGCAGCAGCGCTCTTGGCGTTACGTGTCATCTTCACCTGACATACAACAACGCTGGGGCTGGTAACCATTTCGAGACCCTCGAAGCTGAGTTCACCCACCTTGATGGTCTTGCCCAGACCGAGCTCGGTCACGTCGATGTCGAGCTTCTCGGGGATGGCGTTGTAGGGAGCCTTCACCTTGAGGCTGCGCACGTTGGCAGCCAGCTTACCACCGGCGCGAACGCCTTCTGCCAGACCGTTCAGCTTGATGGGCACAGCCATCACGATGGGCTTCTTCTCGGTCACTTCGTAGAAGTCGATGTGGAGCAGCTGATCGCTTACGGGGTGGAACTGCAGCTCTCTCATCACGGCCTTGCACTCTTTGCCGTCGATGTTGAGGTTCACACAGAAAATATCGGGGCTGTATACGAGGTTGCGCACCTCGTCGGCGGTCACGCTGAAACTCACGGCTTCGGGCTTGCCGTCCTTGTCTTTCTTCTCACCATACAGGTTGCAGGGGATGCCACCCTGCTTGCGCAGCGCTGCGGTTGCCTTCTTGCCTGTCTCGGTACGCAGGGTACCCTTCACGTCAATACTTTTCATTTTCTTTGTTTTTTGTTTGTGTTACTTTGTTTTATACTATCATCACACCTATGTTGCGTGAAATGCGGGTGCAAAGGTACGAAATTTAGTTGAAAGTTGAAAGTTGAAAGTTGAAAGTTTTTGCGCTATTTTCGCTTTTTGCCCAAAAACCGGCCTTTAATCCTTAATCCTTAACCACGAACCCTTAACCCTTTCGTGCCATCAGCGCCGTGAGATCCTCGTTTTTCACGTCGAGCCACTCGGCCTGCAGGCCTTCTTTGCGTGCGGCCTCCACATTCACCTGCGCGTCGTCCACAAACCAGCAGTCCTCCGCCCTGACGCTCAGCCTTTGGAGCATACTGCGGTAGATTTCGGCATCGGGTTTGGCCAGACGCATCTCGTGGGAGAGAAAAACACCGTCGAAGCAATCCTCCAGCCCGAGTCCTTCGCCGCCGAAGCAGTTGGTCGAGATGTAGCGCCAGTGCAGGTCGTTGGTGTTGGAGAGCATGTAGGTCCTGTGGCCCTTTTCGCGCCATCGGCGCACGGTCTTCAGGCGCTCCTCGGGGATGCTCACCAGGCAGTGGTTCCAGGCCTCAATGAGCTGCTCCTGCGTCGTGCCGGGACGGCACTCGGGCAAGATGGTCTCCAGAAGCTCCTCGGTCGTGATGTCTCCCGTCTGATAGTCGGAGAGCAATTGCCCCACACTCATGCCTTCGCATACGGTGGTGGCGCCCTTCTCGGCGCTTTCGGCCATGAACATGCGGGGATCGAGTCCCACGCCTTCAAAGCCCTTGAGCATGCGGTTGACATCCAGATCGATGAGCACGCCGCCCAGGTCGAAGATCAGGTTCTCCGGCAGTCGCTCCATGCTTCAGGCTTTGCGGCTGTCGATGTTGTCGCCTTCGGTCTCCTTGAGGGCTTCGTCGAAGTCGGTGAGTCCGTTCTCCACGAGGATGTCGTACCACTGCACCAACTTCTTCATGTCGCTGGGGAACACGCGGTCACGATCGAAGTTGGGGAGCACCTCGCCGACGTATGCGGCGAGCTCTTCCTTCGAGGCCTTCTTCACGTCGATGGAGGCCTTCTTGCCGCCTTCCTTCTCCAGCATATTTTTCAGCACCTGGCGCAGGGGCACCTCTTCGTTGTCGGTATACATGGCGATGTCGGCCAGCGAGATGATGCGGTCGGTGCCGAAGGCGGGCATGCGCTTTTTGGCCTTGTCGATGGTCTCCACGATGAGGCTGCGGTTGCCTCTGTTCACGAGTCTGTACAGTCCGGGCTTGCCGGCTATTGCGAGAATGGTTTCTAACATATCTTTATTGGTTTATTTCTTGGCGTTTTTGATGATTTCTATGATGACGTCGCGCGCCTGCTCCATGCTTTTGACGGGCACGTACTCCTGGCGCGAGTGGAAGTTGATGCCGCCGGCGAAGATGTTGGGGCAGGGGAGTCCCCGGAACGAGAGCACCGCACCGTCCGTGCCGCCTCGGATGGGCTTCACGTCGCAGTGGCCGCACACTTTTTCGATAGCTTTTCGTGCCAGTTCGGTGATGTGGGGCTTGCCCTGCAGTTCGGAGAGCATGTTGTAGTAGCTGTCGCTGATGTCGAGCATCACGGTGCCGTCGCCGTAGGTCTCGTTGAAGCGTTCGGCCAGATCGCGCATCACGTGTTTGCGCATCTCGAACATCTGGCGGTTGTGGTCGCGTATGATGTAGCTCAGATGAGCCTCTTCCACCGTGCCGTCCATCCCCGTGAGGTGGTAGAATCCGGCGTATCCGTCGGTCTTCTCGGGCACTTCGTTGTCGGGCATCGTCTGTGCCAGTTCGGTGGCGATTCTCACGGCGTTCTTCATCTTGCCTTTGGCGTAGCCGGGATGCACGTTGAAACCCTTCACCGTGATCTTGGCCGAAGCGGCGTTGAAGTTCTCGTACTCCAGCTCTCCGGCTTCTCCGCCGTCCATCGTGTAGGCCCATTCGCAGCCGAACTTCTTCACGTCGAACCACTTGGCGCCCTGTCCGATCTCTTCGTCGGGCGTGAAGGCCACGCGCACCTTGCCGTGTTTCACCTCCGGGTGACGCAGCAGCTCCTCCATCGCGCTCATGATCTCGGCGATGCCGGCTTTGTCATCGGCGCCGAGCAGCGTGGTGCCGTCCGAGCGCACGATGCCGTCCTCCACCTGCGGCTTCACGTCCTTTCCGGGCGCGTCGGGCGAGGTGTCCAGATGGGCGATGAAGCCGATGACGGGGCGCTCTTCGTCGCTGTTGGCGGGCAGCGTGGCATAGACGTAGCTGTGCTCGTCCACTTCCACCTCCGTCATGCCCATCGCCTCCAGTTCTCCGTGCAGCATTTCGGCCAGGACGCGCTGTCCCGGGGTCGAGGGGCTCTTGTCGGCCGTCTTCTCCGAGCTTTGGGTGTCAACGGCGGTGTAGCGTATGAAGCGCTCCAGGATGTTCATGCCTTTTCTGCTTTAATATCCTCATAGAAGGCAGCCTGTGCCGTTTGCATGTAGGGGACGAGCCACAGTATGCCGATGCCCAGCGTCAGGATACAGAGCAGAGCCCATCCGATGAAACTCAGGTGCAGGCAGAAGAGCTGCCATTTGTGGCCGTCCATCAGGCGCATCGACTCCTCGATGGCTTTGTCGCCCGAGAGTTCGGGATTGTCTTCCAGCACGTAGTAGGTCATCGAGTAGGAATAGCCCTTGATGATGCCGGGAATGATGAGCAGCAAGGTCCACAGCAGGGTATAGAGCATTGTCAGCAACGCGGTCTGGTAGACTCTGCTGTTGAACTCCTGGAACAGATAGCCCAACTCCTGCGGGTCTTTACGCAGGAGGCGCAGGAAGGCGATGTTGAGGGCGTAGCCCATCGGCAGCAGGGCCAGCGAGGTGACAAAGTCGCCCACAAAGGGCACCGCTTTGGATACGGCCACACCCGCGGCTGTTGTCAGCACGAAATACACGAACGTCATCACGGCGCTGTTGCCCCACAACCCCTGAAGGGCTTCGCGTGCTTCCGCACGCAGTTCACTTGCCTGTTTCATAGCGTATAATGTTATAGATGTTGTCTTTTTCGCCGCAAAGTTACGAAAAAATCCTGAAACTCTCAACTTTTACCTTTCAATTATCAATTGTCAATTATCAATTATCAATTAAAAGTATTATCTTTGTCCCGTCAAACCGAAAAACACTATGCTTAAATCTCTTACTTTGGCAGCCGTGCTGCTCCTTTCGTCGCTCGCAAGTCTGGGCGCCGATCCCAATTTCTACATCTTTCTCTGCTTCGGCCAGTCGAACATGGAGGGCGCCGCACGCCCCGAGGCCGAGGACCTTGCTTCTCCCGGTCCGCGCTTCCTGCTGATGCCTTCGATGGACGACCCTTCTCGCGGCCGTACGGCGGGCGAGTGGTGCGAAGCTTCCGCGCCGCTCTGTCGCCCCTACACGGGTCTGACGCCTGTCGACTGGTTCGGCCGCACGCTGGTGTCGGAGCTGCCCGACAGCATCCGCATCGGCGTCATCCACGTGGCCGTCGGCGGCATCAAGATTGAGGGCTTCATGCCCGAGGAGGTGAAGGCCTATGTCAGGAAGGAGGCCCCCGACTGGATGCGTCGTGCACTCTCCGACTACGGCAACAATCCCTATCGCCGTCTCCTCACTCTGGCGCGTCGGGCGCAGCGCGACGGCGTCATCCGGGGCATCCTGATGCATCAGGGCGAGTCGAACACGGGCGATCCCGCCTGGGCCCTCAAGGTGAAGTCGGTCTATGAGCATCTGCTCAAGGACCTCTCCCTGGAGGCTTCCGAGGTGCCTCTTCTGGCCGGCGAAGTCGTTCAGGCCGGAGGCAAGGGCGTCTGCGTCGGGATGAACGGTTGGATTGACCTCCTTCCGCGCACAATCCCGACGGCGCATGTGGTCTCTTCCGACGGCTGCACCAACGGTCCGGACCGTCTGCATTTCGACGCTGCCGGCTATCGCCTGCTCGGCCGCCGCTACGCCGAAGTCATGCTCCCGCTCCTGAAGTAAACTTTAAACTTTAAACTCTAAACTTTAAACTTTACTTCGCGTTCTGTCTGATGACGCTCTCCACCAGTTTCATCCCGACGACGTCGTACTCCTTGGTCTTGTCGTAAGAGGTGCTCTTGTCCACGCCGGCGAAGTCCATGTAGATGATGCCCACGGAACCTTTGTGCTCACCCAACCATTTGATGGTCAGCGCGTTGGTTGACTCAGCATTTTTGCGGTAGTTGTCGGAGAGGGCGCCGTCGATGTAGGCCGAGGGGAAGTTGATGACCCAGGCGGGCTTCTCTGCCTTCATGTCGCGCGCGGCGGCTGCTTCCAACATGCGCACGAGGGCGGCGTCCTTGTTCTCGCGTGTGATGTTCTCCCAATAGTCCTGCACCCAGAGGGGGCCTTCGCTGTCGGCTCCCTTGAGCTTGCCCTGCTTCTGTGTCTCCAGCGCCAGCGCCGAGGTCCATCCTTCGCAGTAGGCGCCGACGGGCTGGTCGGCATATTTCTCCTGTGAGAGCAGCAACACGTGTCCGCGCAGTTCGCCCACGGTGAGGCGGGGCTTGTAGTTGGCGAAGAGGCCGTTGAATTCGGCGCTGTGGATCAGTGTGTTGAACTCCTGAGCCCATGCCGTCTTGTCCGATGTGGCGCTGAGCTGCATCGTCACGATGAAGAACTCCGTCGGCTTCTGTGCGAGGTAGGTCTTCAGTTTGCGGAAGAAGTCGGCGACAGGCAGCTTGGTGTACATCGGGCCGTGTGCGCAACGCAGCTCGTAGCTTTCTCCGATTTGTACGCGCTCCGGACGCAGGTCGAACACGCGCACGCCCTTCTCCATCTGCTGCTGCAGGGTGAGATCCTGACACACAGCCATCATGTCGGCAAAGGGTTTCATCACGTCAGGCACACCCCAACCTTCTGCCGTTGCGGCGTCGTGTGCTCCGGGCAGTGAGAGGTCGGCCACCAGTCGGCTGCCGTCGAGATATTGCATCCACTGGCTGTAGTCAATGTTTCCTGGCCACTGCGGCGTACTGTTGTCATTGATACTCTTGTCGCTTGCTGCGGGACGAACGTCGTCGCCGCACGATGTCATGATGAATAATGCGATGCCGCAGCTCATTACGGCTGCGATCATCCATAAGCTTGTTTTCTTCATAGTGTACGAATATTGTTTATTGCGTTTTCTTGTAATAACTCTAAACTCTAAACTCTAAACTCTCAACTCTCACCTACCAAATGTACGCTCTTCGCTCCGGGGGCAGATAGAGCAGGTGGTTTTTGTTCACGCCGTAGAGGTCATACCATAGGTCGGTGTTCATCACCACGCCGTTGATTCTCAGGCGGCCGTGAGCGTGTACGTCGCTGTGTTTCAGGATTTCGAATTTCTTCTCGCCGTATTCCACACACCAGACGTGGGCGTACGATTCGTAGAACTTGCGTATCTGTTCGTTGCGCGTCTCGCCCGTGAAGCCCTGTTGGTCCAGGCGTGCCTGATAGGCGTCGAGCGCTGCTAGGAAGCCGCCCAGATCGGCGATGTTCTCTCCCTGTGTGCGTGTGCCGTTGCAGTAGAAGAGCGGTTCGCGCACGGGGTCGAGCTCCATGTGGTCGTAGGTGCGGATGAGGTTGGCCTTGCGGTCCTCGAAGTTCATCTTGTCGGCCACCGTCCACCAGTTTTTCTTCACGCCGTATTTGTCCCATTTCGAGCCGTTGTTGTCGAATCCGTGGGTGAACTCATGTCCGATGATGCAGAAGACGGCATAGTAGCACGCCTCGCTGACTTCGCCCGAAGGCATCATCGGCGGCAGCAGCATGGCGGGGAATATCGTCACGCTGTTTTCGGTCTCCGAATAGACGGCGTTGACCAGCGTCAGGTCCAACGGCTGCGTTTCGCCGTTGCTGTTGACCATCTGCTCCGTCAGGGCGTTGGAAAACAGGTCTTTGCTTCCCGCCAGTTTGGTTATCAGCAGGGCGTTGCCCTTCCTCAGCCTGTGCAGCATCTCCACCATCGTCTTGCAGTCGGAGAGGGTGGGGATGCAGTCCATGTACCATTTGTCGGGGAAGGCCACACAGAGGCTGTAGTGGTCCAGCTTGTCGATGGCGTTGCGCTTTGTCGTCTCGCTCATCCAGCTCACTTTTTCGAGGCGCCGGCGCAGAGCTGCCTGCACCTCCTTCGTGTAGCCGAGGAATTTGTCTTTCAGACTCTGCGGCACGAATTTCTGCTGCAGGTGGTACGAGATGGTGTAGCCCAGTTCCATGCGTGCGCCGTTGCGCAGATCCTTCATTGTCATCTGCTTGTCCTCGGGGAGAGACTGGTTGTAGTCCTCCAGCCCGTCGGCGTCGGCATAGGCTTCGTATTCCAGCCAGCTGTTCTTCATCATCTGATACAGGTCGTCCAGCGTATGATCGTTCCAGAATTTCGTCCATCCGGCCATCTCTTCATCGGTCATCTTCAGCAGCGCGGGATCCACGCCCATGCCTTCTGCCAGCAGCACGGGAACCGATGCGGCGGTTCCGCCTCTGGTCAGCGCGGGGGTGTGGCGCTCCTGTGCCTGCAGGCGCTGCCTCGTCAGCGCGTCGTTCTTCGTCTCGCCGTCCGGCAGCAGGACGAGCTTCAGCCTGTCCTTGTCCCAGATGAGCGACACGCCCATCTCCAGCACGTTGAGGCCGTCCAGATACATCCGGCCGATGGTGCGATAGGCTTCCTCCTTGCTCGCGGGCTTCACGATCTTGGCCTCCTGCTCGGCGATATAGTTGCGCGAGGCCTCGCCGTTGTCGTGGATGCGGTCCGACATGGCGTAGAAGGCGCCGATGTCGGGCACGCTCGCCTTCAGCTGCTCCACTCTTTCGTTCATGGCCGCTTCGGCAGCATATAGGCCGCCCAGATTCTTTGCGGGGTCCTGGGGGACGGGGTTGTTCTTCAGCCACGTGCCGTTGCAGTAGTCGAAGAAGCTGTCGCCGGGCTTCACCGAGAGGTCTTTGTTGGCGGTGTATTCCTCGGGGAAGGGATACGGATCTGTGGCCGACGGCGTCTCGGCCGACGGCGTCTCGTCGGGCTCGTTGTCCGAGCACGAGGAGAGCGTTCCCGCGCAGGAGAGGGCCAATAATAAGAGGTATGTCGTGAATCTCTTTTTTCTCATTTTTTCTTCGGCGTTTCTTGTCCTGTTGTCGAAATATTTTGCAAAGGTACGAAATAAAGTTTAAAGTTGAGAGTTGAGAGTTGAAAGATTTTCTTTTAACATCGAAAAACACGGAAAAACACGAACACACACACGGCTCGGTTATATTTTTCATTTTTTCACTTTTAATTTTTAATTTTTCATTGTGAAAGTTTGTTGTTTCAAAGAAAAAGTGTATTTTTGCACTTGAAAACATTCTGATATTCGCACAAATGAAGACTAAGTCCGAGATTTTGAAGCTGCTCAGCCAATTCAAACCTGTGGCTCGCAAGCGTTACGGCCTGACAAAAATCGGGGTCTTCGGCTCTGTGGCCCGCGGTGAGCAGAAGGAGGGTAGCGATGTGGATGTATGCTACGAAGGCCAGGTGCCGTCCTTATTGATTCTTGACCACATGCAGTCAGATCTCGAACAGCTCTTGGGCTGTCGTGTGGATATGGTCAGGATGCGCGATGGCATGAATCAACTTTTGCGTTCACGTATTCAAAAGGAGGCTCTGTATGTTTGACGAGGAGATCTCTTAAAAAGATTCGCGGGACGATAGACCAGATTCTGGAGCGTGCCTCTCATGTCGAGAATCCCAATGACTTGTTGTGCTCTCCGGGCGGAATGCTCCTTTTGGATGCCATTTGCATGAACCTGATTGTCCTAGGCGAAGCAGTCAAAGGTTTGGATAAACAAACCGGCGGAACATTGCTGGCGCAGTATCCTGAAATCTATTGGAGCGGTGTGATGCGCATGCGTGACAAGATTGCTCATCATTATTTTGAGATTGACACAGATGTCGTCTTCCGCACCGTTCAGGAGGATATTCCTCAGTTGAGGCAGGCGGTAGACAAGATGATTGCCGGTCTTACTGACAAGGTGAAATAAGCCTCCCCCAAACCGTTCATTAATGAAATCGATGCAATTCATTAATGAAAACGATCGAATTCATTAATGAGTACGATAAAAGTCGTTAATGAAACGGATTCCGTGCGTAAATGTCGTATTGGATTTGTTGACAATATTTTTGCATTTTTGTATTTTTGTGTTTTTTCAAATTACGGACGGATTTCAAGAAAATCTGCCCGTAGACATCTGTCCTTAGAGTCTTTGGCGACAACGTTCCGCCAACGCGCCGATAACGGGGAGAGTACGAGAAGCCTCGTTCTCACTCGTTCACTGCTCGTACACCACTCGTTCACTACTCGTTCACAGAGCGGGCTCTGAGGGGCCAGGAAAAAAAGGATTCAGGACGAAAGAAAACACCCGAAACCAGCCTGCGGGAAGAAAAAACGGGCCGCAGATGAAAAAATGAGTCGGAAAACTTGCATCCGTCCCGCTGATTTTGTAACTTTGAGGGCAAAATAAGTATTTTTTATGGCCAAAATCGATCCCAACTGGCTCATGAGCGCCATGCATGGCCGAGCCGACAAAAAGAGCGGACTTTATCTTCGCCGCAACTTCAAGACGGGTGCTGTCTATGCTGTGCAGCGCGACCCCGAACGTGCTTCCCACAGCACTCCTAACCAGGTGAAGGCGCGTGAGCGTTTCCGTCTGATTTCCAAGGGTTCCACCGAGTTTGTGCGTCAGGGCCACGAGGCTGCCGATGCATCGTCGCCGTCGCCTCTGGGCAATGCTTTTCTCAAGGTGCAGGCAGAGTTCAATGCGCAAAGCGAGACGGCTTTCCTGCGCAGCTATGTGATGAAGCACTACGCCGCCATCGCCGACGAGGGCCGCATGACCGTGACGGTAGGAGATTTTGTCTTCACTTACGAATCATAGCATTTACGGAGAAACTTTCATATGAAACACGTCGACAGATTTAAAAATCTAATTATGATAAAATTGGAAATACCTGCGGGTGGAATGTTT
Organism: uncultured Bacteroidales bacterium; assembly: GCA_902784475.1. Classification (GTDB taxonomy): domain Bacteria; phylum Bacteroidota; class Bacteroidia; order Bacteroidales; family Bacteroidaceae; genus Physcousia. The sequence continues at coordinate 39,025 of CACZUX010000026.1, forward strand.
CAGGAATGGATGCACCTGATAGATTTGGTGGACGAAGATTCTGCCGAGATGTTGAATCAATTAGTGGCCACTAAGGGGTGGCGTGAAGTTCGGGCTAAAGAGGCTTTTGATATGGGATTTGAGGAATTGGCGAATTGGTCACGGCCGGAGACTGATGTGCTTGTACTTGTTGGCGGTGATCACCTCGTTTGTCTGAATAAGGATGCCTTAAAAGTTGCTTAACAATAATTGAAGCGATGAAAGCATTGAGAGTGCCACCAATGTATCGGTGTATAGGTTTAGTTGACGCAGACCTTTTAGATAATGGTTCGCGCCACCCAAATCTTGCACTGCTGAAAATAGCAGGCTTTCTCTCAGACAATGGTATCATGTTCAAGCTTATTCTCGACCCGCAGGCTGACATTAATCGATATGACAGGATATATCTTTCGAAAGTCTTTACTTTCACCAAGAATCCTGAATTCTATACTAAAGCAATAGGAACGCCCGACGAGGCAAAGTTTGAGGTGGGTGGAACAGGCTTTTATGCAACCGTCAAAGGCATCAGGGAATTTTCAAAGCTTCGAGAAGAGGATATGAATCGACTTGAACTAGACGAGTATCTGAATTCTTTGGACAATCACCGTTGCGGTTCGAAGCAGAAGGGTATAGATATGGCTTGTCAGATGCCTTATTATCACCTTTATGATGCTTTTGTGGAACAGCAGGTAAAAAGAGGGTTTAAACGTGAAAAGTACAAAGATTATCAGCAGTACAGTATCGGATTCCTTACTCGTGGGTGCAAACGTCATTGTGCCTTCTGCATCAATAAGAAAGAAAATACCATCCTTCCCTATTCGAAACTAGAATGGTTCTTGGATAATGAGCGGGATGAACGAGGTCGACTTGTCCGTCCATATATCTATTTGTGGGACGATAACTTCTTGGCTTCTTCGCCCGCAATTTGGAGACCGCTATTGCAGCAGTTGATTGATACCAAACGGCCATTTCAGTTCCGTCAGGGATTGGACGAACGGATGCTAGCTGAGAGCCCCAATGGTCGGGAGATGGCAGAAATGCTGTCCCATGCTCGCTATCATGGTGATTTTATTTTCGCTTTCGACAATTGGCGAGATAGGGGAACTATAGAAAAAGCACTCAAGATTTGGAAACATTATAACCCGAAGAAGGGAACTAAGTTCTATCTATTCTGTGGATTCAGATTGACAGAGCATAGCCACGAACGATTCTACAACGACATTTGGGAACTTTTCCAGCGCATCAGGATTCTCATGTCTTATGGTTGTGTCGGATATGTCATGCGGCATGAGGACTATCACAAATATGAAATATCAAATCTGTACATTCAGATTGCACGATGGTGTAACCAGCAACAGTTCTATAAGAAAATGTCGTTTTGGGAATTTGCATACAGGAATCAATCTTACTGGGAGGAACATACACTGCATCTTACCGACAGACCCCATTTGAAGACATTTGAGGAGTTCCAACAAGATTTGAATAATGGCTATTATGGCGACGAAAAAGGACAGGTAAGGATGTGCTTGCCTTTGTGTTCTGTTATGAGAACCTTAGAGAGATTTCCGCAGCACAGAGAAGAACTGCTGGAAATGTTTAACTATAAGATGTCAGAACTTAAAGACCCAAATCTTTGGGAATAACCTAAAAAGTAGAGTAATATGCCAATAATTTGCCACGACTATAAAGACATTAATCACTTAGAAAGTGTAATAGTTAAAGAAGATGGCGCTCCATTGCAGGGAGAAATCGATATGTACAGGCGTATATATACTGATTGTAAAGCGAGCGATTACACATGGCATTTCTGGCATGACTTAAGACTTACGATTCCTGTCGGTAATCAGTCAGAAATTCAAATAGATTTCTTTCTCGTTTGCGAAAAAGGTGCGATAATAGTTGAAGTGAAGGGAGGGGGAGTTGGCGTTCATAATGGTATGTTCTATTTTACGAAAGGTGAAGGGACTCCCATGACTCGTTCGCCTTTTGACCAAGCCCATGATTACATGTACGCCCTTATTAATAACAAAGTTCTGAATAGTCATGAGTTGTTTATTGATACTGTATGTGCATTCCCACATTCTAAGATAAAAAAGACGAATGATCTTCCTCTACTCGACCAAGGATATAAATTGTGGTCTGCAATACAACAACAAGATCCAGAACAATCCTTTGCTGATTTTTGCCTTAATGTGATTAAAACAGATCAAAACAAAAAGAATTGGTACAACAAGGACTTAACAAAAGAGGAACTCTTAATATCTATAAAGGTTTTGACACCAAATATCAGTAGTGAATATCAGTATAAGGAAGGTCAATTAACAAGTATTGCCAAATGGCTAAACCTCCAAAATCTCGATTTATTTTCTAGTCTTGAACGTAACAGTAGAATCATTATGGAGGGTGGCCCAGGTACAGGAAAAACAACTTTTGCAAAAGCATATATTCATCGATACGAATCTTTTCATGGCGTCTATATCTGCTGGAATAGACTCCTCGCATCGAAGATTAGGAATGAACTTGAATTAGAGAATCTTACGAATTGCGAAGTAAAGCAATATATAAGTTTTCTTTATAGCCTTGACAGGGAACACCGATTTGTTGATTTTGAGGATTTTACTGGCGATGTCGACATGCTCTCTGAGAAAGTAAATGGACTAATGCAACATCTTCGTTCACAGGCTGACTTTAAACCATACGACTATATTATTATAGATGAAGCCCAAGATACATTCGACAAGAATATTGCCAGCGTGTTAAACAGTTTAACATCGTCCTTATGTAATGGCTTGGAATATGGCCGCTATCTTGTTTTTTATGATACAGAACAAGGTTATAAGAAAGACCTCCGTGATTTGGAAAGTTATGCGGAAAGCCTAAATCGTTATGGATGCCATTTCCTTTTGAACGAAAATAAAAGAGTACCGACCAATCGTGAGATTGTGGAATATGCTAATATGTTACTGACGAATGATGAACTCAACATCAGGATGTTTTTTAACAATATTATTCAGCAACATTCTGATGCGGTAACTATCCATCGTTTCAAGGGCGCAAAAGAAATTGTTAGATTTATACGTGACAAAATTTCCAAGATAAAGGATGAATCATTAGATTGGAGCTCATATACACTTTTGCTTGACTCACATATGAAGATGCTTCCTTATAATGGCGATGAGACCATATATGACCGTATTTTTGATATGGAGAACACCAAAGAACTTACAATTGAAAATATCGGCAAAATAGAGAATCGATTACAATTTACCTCTATCCTTTCCTACAAAGGACTGGAGAACAAACATATTATTCTGCTTATGAACAATCGTACAGAGGTAGATCGATTTGAATTATATGTTGGTATGACCCGAGCAATATACGACTTGGAATTGCTAATGTTGGAATAAGGAGGAATAGTTATGGACGAAAAGTTTAAGCACATAATAGATACACCATCGCCCGTAGTCGATGCTATAGTCGATAAGGCTATGTTTCATACGCGAAAGGATGATGCTCGACGTTTCCTTTACTTTATGGATAGCTACATATGTTACTATCTCAATAAGGGTAATAGTGAACTATGTTTCCCGATTATTAGAATTCCGTCGTGTCCTGACTGGGCTAGAGAATTGTTTTTGAAATACTTGATTCTTAGATTGTCGATTTATTACAATCAGGATTCTATAAACAATTTGAAACCCGAGCAATCCCTACATTTAAAATATGTAGACCCGTTTGATAGTGAAAAGGCTAGAGAGGCTCGTAAACATAATAAATATATTAGCAGGTGGAATAGTTTTAAAAGAGCAATTACCACAGTAAATGAAGAAAAAAAATACATAGGAGACAATGGTCATAAGAATCTCATATTCTGTACACCTAATGACCTTATGGTTTCTCGTGAGAATAAGAACGAATTCATAAAAGAATTCTATGGCAGTCCAGATGATATTTTCTCCGATAAAAACTTATGTATATGTCACGATTTGACATCAAAGAAGATTCGTCAAAAAATAAAAGAAGCTAAGTCGGAAGTGAAAATAGACAACATTTTCGTATTTTTCACCAATAACGACGAATGCAAGAGCCTCCGCAAAGCAAATATTGAAAAAATTAATCGGAGTGGAAATGCTGATATAAAAAGATGTTTTATATTTGATTTTTCTGACCATCCTTATAGATTGTCAGAAACATTGAGTCGAGATAAAAGGCTGAGTTTTATATATCCCGGCTTCGGCGAAAAAGAGTATCAATTTAATGACAACTTCACTTGTTTAACAGATGAGGAAGCCCGTTATATTTTCCAGCCAAAGTTCAAAGATTCTGGAGAGAGCCAACATTGGCATGCCGCAGACAATGAAATGTGGCATAACAACTATTTTGTCCCGCTTATTGGCGTTTTTACTGATAATGCAGAGTTTTGGGTTCAGGAACGTAATATCTTTTCATTATGTCTATCTGATAACCTATCAAAGAACTACAAACAAAGATTAAAGAGTTTTACCACAGATGTAGACGAACATATTTTTGATGAGTCTTTTGAAGTTCAAAGAAACTATGCGGAAATGATAAAAAATGAAATCTTCAATAATCTGAAAGGCAGAGAAGATGTAGATAGAATTGCACTTGTGGTTGACTACTTTACTCCGAACGAAATGAGAGCAGAATTAAAATACATTCTAGAACCTTATAAAGTGAATGTATACCGTTACAACCAGCTACGTCCGAAAAGGATGGGAAGCAAACATATATTAGGCAATGAAATCAAAGAGAAAGACGTGTTTGTACTTCGTTATCGCCCACATAAAGCGAAATCTGCTTTTTCTAATTACCCAAATTCATTTGACCCATTTACAACCAACCCTGGGCAGTCTATTATTGAAATAATTCAGGATTATGTTTTCATAGATAAGTATTTATGGGATAAATTTGATTATGAACTGGAACAGTATAAGTATCTGAACTCTGTGTTTAGGAGGGAAGTCTTAGGTGGTTTTTCAAAGCCCATCAAGCCTAATCCTGATGATTATCCCCGTATATCAGGTGATGATGATCCCAATGAGGAAAGAAACACCAACCGACAAACTGTTGCCATGGTGGATATTACATACGAAAACGGACGTTCTTCTCGAATTGCTGAATCAGAATGGCTTATTTATCAGACCCAAGATGAATATATTGGTATTTCCAGACTTAAAGACCTCAAGGAAGATGATGTAGTTAATCAGGTCATAGCAGTTCAACGATTAGACGAAATTACCGATGAGTTATCACGTACGATTATTGAAAGAGAGCGGGAGAGTACTGAACAAGAAAAAATAACTCGCGACTCTTATTATGCTCAGGGAATCATCACATTAGAAGAACGTGACTCTGATACTTTCCTGTGGAAGATTTTGTTGTGGAAAAGGGTGGAGCAGAAATCTCAACCCCAGATTTATAATGAGATAATGGCCACTTTAAAAGAATCGGATAAAGTCCAATTCAACGCTTTCTTACGATGGATAGACAAAAGCAACTCGATGATGCTCCCTTTGCAAAAAGCTACACAAAAACGCCTAATGGAGTATCTCGGGTTATCACCTGCCTATTTACAAGTGATGAGGTCAAAGAAAATGACGGAAATGAACAAAACCCGAAAGAATAATAACATGTTGGATAGTTTCTTGGCAGACTACCTACTTACCGATATAGACGAAGATACATTTGAGGATTTCAAGAGCGCTCCAATTAATGAAATTCTAAGATATGAAAGAATTAGTGACTTGAAGGCGTTAGTGGAACTACTAAATGAAAATATTAACCTCAAAAAAGTTGTGAGTATAACAATATGACAAATTTAGTTCACACAAAACGCGAAGAACTTATACAGTTCATCCGCCAACAGATGGAGGGGCCTGGTGGTTGCAATGATAATTATGCCATTGCTTCTGAGAATTGGAATCCAGAGGAAGAGGTGCTCAATACAACACCTGGATCTATTTATAGTACAAGTGTACTCTTTCCCAAAAAAGTCGCAATAAAAGAGGAGAAGACATCAAAAACGAATAGCGACGATGAGAATTATGCAAATGAGTCTCAAACAGGTGATGAAGAAGATATTTATACCCCTTCAGACCGAGACGAAATTAACGGTGCAACGGGAAGCGATGTTGACGATGAGGATATATATTCCCTAAACCGTAGATTTCCTAATACAATGGGAATATCATGCTGTCTTGACAAAGAAGTAGATTTAACTAAAGATATAGCAATAACGATTTCGGGACGTTATTATACAAAGTTAAAAGGAGCAGAACGTGCAAAGGTACAAGTCATTGTAAAGAAAAATAAGGATGAGTTTGAGGCTTTTTTCAGAGAAAACGAGTTACTCAATAGTTTCTTCTCTTATAGTGATGGAAAAGTATCCGCCTATGATTTTTCTAAACAGCTAAATGATGTTAGGAATCTTATAAAAGACATCAACTTTAAGTATGCCGAGCTAGTATCTAATAAAAATGAAAAACTGAAAAAGATATTTGAAGACATCGCAGACAGAAACCGTTTCTTGCTTTCATATCGGGATCGATTATTTTCCCATTTAACTCGTTTGACGGATGAAGAATATCTTTCGGAAGAAGAAAAAGCAGCTACAATTAAAATGCTCAAGGAGATTGAGAAATACGAATGTTTTATCTCATATCTGGAGGATTTGATAGACATGTATGACAAAAAGAGTTTCGGATTCTGGGAGTCACATACTTTTAACAAAGTGGTTGACCTGTCTTCAATAATAGGTTCGGACTCAGGCAACAAAGTAATTTATGCTCCCAAAAAGAATCCTTGTCTAAAGGAAATAATTAAAGAAGAATTGGACAGTAATCATTTCCTTGCCTTAGATTTGTGGCTTCAAGTGACTGTCAATAGTAAAGACAAGAATGATAAAGATGTCTATCTAAAGATTCTATTACAAAACACTTCTACGCCTTTCGAGGAAGATAAGTTACACTATTTCTCTATCGTGACAGAAGGAGTGAATAAACTATGTTTTTTCGGTGTGAGGATAGATGTTGTAAGCGACCATATCTTACCTTATCATGAAAACGGGCGCTACAAAGATGTTAGTAAAGAAGAAGATAAACTAGATTTTCTTTATCGAGACATCAAAGATTATGGTGTTGGTCATCTATGCTCTGTTGATTGGGATTTCAATGAAAGCCACAAGGTCAACCACGTCTTTTCGGAGTTCATTCCTTCATTTGAAACTCCTGACATTGAACCAGTTCCTCGTAATAAGTATGCTCCATTTGTGGAAGAGAGAGGTCAATTGATGCCACCTCCATTTTTAATTAACAATCAGTGTTTGAATTTTAAGTGGCTCTCTACTATCAAGGAAACCACCGATGAGGAAATACAAAAAGCATTGCTGATATTTGTTGACACATATCGTCAGTGGATAGACAGTTTGGAGTCTAAGGTTTCAGAAGGAGATAAGTCATTTGCTAGATATAATATTGAAATGTGCCGAAAAGACCATATCCGCATGAGGTCTAATGTACAGAAGATTCTATCTGACAAGGACAACATGTTAGCATTCCGCTTAATGAATACTGCCATGTTTATGCAGTTATGGCACAATAATAAGAAACAGACATTAAAGGCTGACGACTTACCCGATTTCGATGAAGAATTTTATAGAAATGCAGATGAAGATATTTTTAATATTGGTACACCTGCATCATGGCGTCCCTTCCAATTGGCCTTTATCTTACTCAATCTTGATGGTATAATACAACATCCTGATGACATAAAGTGGGAGCATCGTAATGATTGCGTAGATTTAGTTTGGTTTCCTACTGGTGGCGGTAAGACTGAAGCTTATCTTGGCATCATAGGTATGAGCATTATTTTTCGTAGAAGGAAATATGGCGAGAAAGGATATGGGGTATCTACTATCATGCGTTATACGCTTCGTCTTCTTACGAACCAGCAATTCCAGCGAGCGTTAAGTCTTATCCTTGCTTTGGAACAAATCCGCAGATGGGGAAGTAAATATAAACTAGGTACTCAAGAAATATCCATAGGTTTATATGTTGGTTCAAATTCACTTCCGAACAAACAAGAAGATCTTGACAAAGAGGCTACTAGTTGGACTGACCGCAATGATGGTGAGAACAACACGAAGATACCTCTTGATAGGTGTCCTTGGTGCGGTGGCCGTCTGGAATATGTAGATAATGCCTTTTGCTGTTCAAATGACGATTGCACTTTTGAAGAAGGACTCCCCGTACGATTGTGTGATGAAGACATATATAACTACCCACCAACCTTGCTCTTCGGAACAGTAGATAAGTTCGCTTCAATTGCCCACAAAGTTTCCACTATAAAAATGGGTGATGATTCTCGGAGGCTATTTGGAAAGGGTAAAAGTCTCAATGTGCTTCCTCCTGACTTAATTATTCAGGATGAGTTACACCTCCTACTTGGCCCCCTTGGCTCTGCCGTTAGCCTATTTGAGTGTGCTATTGACCAACTTTGTACACGCGATGATGGAACTCGCCCGAAAATAATATCTTCCACCGCAACGACACGTAACACCGATTTGCAGATACGCGCACTCTATGACCGAAACCTAAATATATTTCCCAAGAATGGTATAGACTATGATGATTCATTTTTCGCTTTTTACAGGCGAACTGGGAATAACGACCATTTTGAATCTAAGAGAAAATATATTGGCATAATGCCAACGGGCAGAACACAGATGACGACTCAAATGCGATTGTCTGCAATTTTGTTTGTTCATCGAGCATTATTTGAAATTGGCCATCAGGACGAGAAAGACTTTGAAAAGGTGGCAGACAATTATTATTCAATAATATCTTATTTCAATAGTCTCAAAGAAGTCGGTAAGACTGATGCACTTTTCTACATAGAATACGTGAAGTATCTTCGCAGGCTTTATAAACGAGTGTTACGCAATGGCGATTTGATGGAGTGTTACTATGCAGGAGAGTTAACTGAATCTGAGATCTCTGGTCGACTATCTGCCAGCGATGTTAACAAGACCTTTACAGAGGTGGCTACACATTGGACATTGAAGAATAGATTACCTCATAAGGAAGGCAAGAAGTGGGTGCGAGCTGTCCTTCCCCCAGATTACATTTTAGCAACAAATATGATATCTGTTGGTTTGGATGTAAGTAGGTTTAACACCATTATTATGAACTCCATGCCAAGAAACATAGCTGAGTATATTCAGGCAAGTTCACGTGTGGCACGCAGTGTGCAAGGGTTAGTAATTACTTCACACAATCCTTTCCGCTCTCGTGATGTTTCACATTTTGAGAAGTTTAGAGAATTCCACGAGAAATTGTATTATTATGTAGAGCCAATATCCATTACACCATTCTCAAAGAAATCTGTGGAAAAATACTTCTCGCTCTATATGGCAGCCTTGATTCGCCATAGTTTCAAAGAATTGGCAGATGGCAACAGCGCCAAGAACCTTACTACTGACGAATTGAAAAAAAATGTGCATGATAAGGTGATGGCGTATATCTACAATCGTTATTCTCGCACAATGAATCTACCAGTAGAATTAGAACTTCAAAAAGGGTTACTTACCGAGGATTTGAAGAACAATATTGAAGCTTTTGTTGATGATGCTCTTGATCAGTGGGAAATGATTGCAAAAACGACGACAGACCTTGTTTATAAAGCGGCACCTTTTAGGGGGAAGAAGCCATATCTATTTATTGCTCCTGATGCTTATGATGATGAAAGAGAACAAAGTAGTTGGACGGTACCAACATCGTTAAGAATTGTTGAACCAGAAGCTGTACTTCACGTAAAAATTAAATAGAAATGGAAATCAGAAAAGAAAAACAATATAATCAAGGTGTCGGAAAGTACAAAGTGCTTTCATCAAATGCTGGGGTCGGTTCTATCGTAGCAACAAAGTGGGGTGGATTCATTATGCCGATGTCCTCTTCTAATTGGGCTTCGGTTAAGAACATTACAAAATATATTGAGAACCATCCAGATGAAGTGCTAGATTTAAGCAAGGTTTCTGCGGAACGAGGGGTTGAGTTATTAGAAGACAACCGTTTTATGAATTTCCTTCGAAAAACTGAGGGATTGACGAAACTCCGTTGTTTTGTTGCAGTTCCTCACGTGTCTTTGGATCAGTATAACCAAAGTAACGTGAGAGACTTACCATTGAATAAAAAATATAGGGACAACACTGGTGCAGAACAGGATTTGGACGAAAGTTTAGTGACAATTCCTGCAATTCCTTTTCCACGTTGGTTTTTTACAAACAGAAAATCTCGAGAATTGAAAACCTATGAAGAGTGGCTTCTGATATGGAGAAGAAAGAATTGCAACAACGGCGATGAAAAATTTTTTGCTCCACCAAGAGACCCTGAGCTTAGAACTAAAAGAAAATTACCTGATTTTGAGATTCCACATGCAAAAGACAGAAGTGTTCATGGGTTGCTGGAGCAGGTTTCTATGGTCTTGATTTGCCCCAATGGACATATATCAGATATCCCATGGGATAAGTTCTTTTGTGCATCAGTCAATTTGAAAGAGAAAGTGCGTGAAGAAGGATTTGATCTCTTTGGTTACGATGCTAGTATGTGGCCTTGTCCTGAGAATATGAAGCCGGATTTACAATGGATGGAGAATCGCAGTCATGCAGAAAGTTTTGGCCGTTTACAATGTAGAAATAGAGCGGAAAAGTGCACTAGCTGTCCAGGCTCCGTTTCGCTTGAAGGTATCATGAACCTCCAGCCACTCTGTCCTGGCGAACGGCCATGGGAGGGCATTGGAGTTCGTGACCATATTGCTTGCAAGACAGAATCTGGAAGTCGTAGCACAATGAAATGGGCTTTGGTGACTAGTAATAGCGTTTACTATGCAGAGAGTTTCAGTAGTCTTTATATCCCAGACATATATAATACGGGCAACGGTTTACCCGCTAAATTGCAGCAGTTGTTGAATCTGATGACTGACACATGGTTTGGTACAACATACTTGCGTCGCCATCCTGATGCTACTAAGGAAGAATATATCAATTCGAGAAGTATCGATGATTTATTGGATAAAGCTTGGGAAAACAAGGAGTATGAAGATGTGACTGATGATGACATGAAACTTGTGATAGAGGAGTTTCTACACCCTAAGGCTAATGACGATATTGATGTGCGTGAAGACTACCGCTATCAGGAGTTTTCGGTATTTAATGACAATGAAAAGTCGATTACCGAAAGTGATAAGAGTTTATGCTTTGCTGACATTGTAATGCCTGATAGTCTTAAGCCCTACTTTCACAAGATTCAACAGGTGGAGACACTTGGCGTTACTACGACGCAGATAAACTTCTCTCGTGTGACTATGCCTCAACCGCGCATGGTCGATGGCAAAATAGAATACCCAAATCGTATGAAAATCTTCAAGGAAAATCCTGAAGATGTTCTTGCAATGCCTGCCAATCAGACTTTTGGAGAAGGACTATTCTTTAGTTTTAACGAGAAGAAAATAAAAAAATGGCAAGAGGCATATGGTAAGACTCTTAAAAATCGCTATACAGACGACGCAAACCACGAACAGTTATATGATGGACTTTATCAGAAAATGGAACTTGGTGGGTATGACAGATTTTATCTGTTACACACGTTTTCTCATTTACTGATGAAAGAATTGGAATTCTCGTGCGGATATCCTACAGCAAGTCTTAAAGAACGCCTGTATTTCTCCGACCGTATGTGTGGAGTACTCATTTATACCGCTGATGGTGCGGAGGGCAGCATGGGGGGATTGGTTTGGCAAGGCCAGCCACAGTTGATTGAGAAGATAATTGTTTCTGCCCTAAATCGCGCACTTAATTGCTCTTCAGACCCAATCTGCTGGGAAGGAGACGAGAAACCTAATTATGCAGCCTGCTTCTCTTGTGCTATGGTTTCAGAGACATCATGTGAAGAAAGAAATCTGGGACTCGATCGCAGGGCTCTTGTCGATGGAGAGTTTGGGTATTTCAAAGATTTGTTATAATGCAGAGGTTGCGGTAGGAGGATATAAGTATCAACATAAACGTTATTGATATATAAAAATGATGACATGAAGGCAGGTGCAGTGTCATTCAAATGAATAGCAGAACAATAGAAAAAGCCTCGATATGTTATAAGAATACGACGAACGAAATAGAGAAAAACAACGGCGAGATAATTAGACGGAGGATGGTAAGACAATAAAGAATATTTTTGAGTCGGATGAGTTGAAGGTTGAATCAGTTGTTTCCAAAATGGAAATAACTGCCTCTGATGGTAAGCACTACCAGACATTAGATACCATTATGGCACAGTCGAGGTGAAACGATGTGTGATGTCTGAAGTAAGATGTAAAATGTAAAAAAGGTTATAAGCGAGGATATGTGAATAAATATATGTAACTTTGCAGAAAAGAATTAGAATATGGCAAACGAAATAGAAAAATTGAAAGTTGAACTGCTCGATCCAGAACTTGTGGTTTTGGCAGATAAAATAGTGCAGGTGATAGAAGATGGTAAGCAGGCATTGGCTGTCAGCATCAATGAGATTATAAAGACCACCTATTGGAGAATTGGACAGTATATCGTAGAGTTTGAGCAACAGGGCAATGCAAAAGCGAAGTATGGCACATCGCTGTTGTCGAATCTTGCGAAACTGTTGAGGGCAAGAGTCGGGCGTGGATATAGTCGGCCTAACCTGAACAACATGAGGAAGTTCTACCTTATGTATCCAATTTGTCAGACATCTGACAAATCTGGGCTTCCCAATCTACAGACTGTCTTATACTAAAATAGGTTGACACATTTAACAACTTAATAAAATGTGTAAGACTTATGAAAAGACTTTATGAGAGGTTTCCTCAGGAGAAGAAAAAT
>CACZUX010000027.1 GCA_902784475.1 uncultured Bacteroidales bacterium
GGATTGCCTGACGCTGTTCTTCACTGAGGGGATAGCGTCGCCAGGTGTAGCGCGAGCCGAAGCTCTGGATGACGAGTGCCGAGTCGCCGAGTCGCTCCAGAGGATGCGGATCTTCTCCCTCATAGTAGGCCAGCGCGCTGTCGGCCGTGAGCAGCAGGGTGAAGTAGTTTCGGCTGTAGGGCACTATCACGGTGCCGCTGGTGTCGCATCTCAAGCCGTACTCATAGAAGATGCTGTCGCCCTCGTAGAGACGCATGCGCCACGTCTCGTGCTCCAAGTCTGCTTCGTAGGTTCCTCCGCCGGGATATTGTCTCGACTCCAGTCGCCATGCTCCGCTGAGGTCGGTCAGTTCTCTGCCGTTTTCCGCATCCTTGGCGGCCTCTCTGCAGGAGCCAAACAAGAGAATACCCGCAATGGAAAGAAGGGAAATAATTGTTCTGCCTGTCATGCTATCATTCGTAAATTCCGCACAAAGTTACGAAAAATAAACGCCTCATACAAACAAAACGTTTCGCAAATCTTTCGCAAGCCGCAATACTGCGGTTTTCTGTGTGTAGCAGTAAGTCAAAGAGCGCTGTCATTCCGGTTTGACGCTGCAAAGATACGACAATAAAAAAGCGAAAGGGGCCGATTTTCTTGAAATCCGCTCCGATTTCCAGTACGACAACTCCTCTTGTGTCAACTCTTTCAGGAAAAGCTCTGCACACTAATGCACGGAATCCGTTTCATTAACGACTTTTATCCCACTCATTAATGAATTCAATCGTTTTCATTAATGAATTGCATCGGTTTCATTAATGAACGGTTTTTCTCGGTTTTCTTTAAAATGGATTCGTGCAAATTAGAGAGATTCGTGTTCGACTAATCAAAGTATACGTAAAACTTTACACCCAAACCCGCATTTGGCGGCTCAACGGCGGCTCAACGGCGGCTCTGCAGGGTATCTGATTGGGGGCTCGCCGAACAACCCGATTTTGATTATCAGGCGTTTAGCTCTTGCAGAATCGGGGTATTTCTACGTGTTTCAAAATCCGATTTTTTGACAAAAGCGTAATATAATAACGCTCACTACGTTGTGTGACCATCTGTTCGGTGTCTCCTAGGACCGTATTGTGCTATATTGTTCCGTCATCGCGGTGCTACAAGTTGCCTTCGCCTAAAGGCTCGGCCCCATTGCTTCGCAAAGGAGCGTAGCTTGTGTGAGCATTTTTACGTACAAACAAATCTGTCGTTCCCAAAACAGTTGACAGTCTTTTCCTGAAACTGTTGACAGTTTACTGACAAGGTTAACATAAGTGGCACTAATGCAACGTTTACCTTCTTGACGAACTAACAAGAATTTCTTGTGAGTTTGCTTACAAGCCATACGAATGTTTTGTTGCCTTCAACGTGTTTTCACCTACGGTATAGGCATAACATGCAACAGGCATAAAATGGAGAAAACCATAAGGCATTTCCTTTATCCCTGTTTCAGAAATAGAGGTGACAATAGCATGAGTCAGGCCATTGGTTTTCATAAATGTCTCTAATGACTTCAATTCTGTAGAGGGGGTGGCAAAAGGTTTATTCGTCCATTTCACTTCTACAGCCCATTCCGGTTTCTGCTTTGTATCACTAATACCAACAATGTCCACTTCTCCTTTCTTTTTGTTACCCTCATTCCAGTTGGCATAGGCTATGTTGGCATTTCGAGGAATCCACTGAGCATAAACGGCAGTTTCAACCATATTGCCTACGACCTCATCGTTCTCGTCAATTGGTTGGAATAGCGCACATCGTAGTGAGGGATTGGTAAGATATAACTTGAACAGCATCTCCCGTCTATATTCTTTTGCGGTATCATCTGCACGACGAATTTTCTTAACCAAGAATGCAGCCTCAAGATATTGTATATATTTTCGTAGTGTTTCTTTTTTTACTCCAGAATCTTTCGAAAGTCCTTCATAGGAGAACTGAGAACCAGAATGGTAGGCTATCATGGTAAAAAGGGAATTCAATTCCTGAACATCTGTGATACCATACAAACTTGGCAAATCCCTCAGCAACACCTTATCTATGATATCATGTCGGATAAACTGACCTGGGTTCTCTTGAATACGCTGAGAGAAAACAACTTCTGGATAACCACCATAGTTTATATAGTCAATAAATAGTTTGTTCAACTTTACAACGTCTATTGTAGTATTCCCTGTAATTGATCCTTTCGACCATTCTATCTCCGTGGGGCGCATTAATTGGGCATATCCTTTCAAATGGACGTATTCATAGAACGTCAACGGTGGCAGGTTAAAGTCGGTGAATCTGCCTGCACCACTTTCATTGCTTCGCTTTTTCAACTCTGCAGCTGCTGATCCGGATGCAACAAACTTCACATGATGATAGGTGTCTACTAAAGACTTTAAATTGACCTCCCAATCCTTTAAATACTGGATTTCATCGAAAAAGACATAAAAAGTCTCCTTGCTGTCCGCTTTACCCAAGGCTTGTTTTGCCAAATTGAAAAGTTCCTCTAAGTAAATTTTATTATAAATGGGGGTTTCTACAGATATATATATGATATTCTGTGGAGAAACGCCATCTGTAATAAGTCGTTGAATAGTGTGATAAAGCATCACAGTCTTACCAACACGACGAGGTCCCATCAAAATGATCGCACGCCTGATATCCATCTCTGCAACTAATGGATAAAAGATATCAAGATATAAACGAGGCTGCATCTCGGCATAATAAGATGCTATTTCATTTTCTGTCCACCAGGGATTATCCACCCGAAGTCGTCCTATGACTTGCTTTTCTATCAGTTCATTATAGTACATACTATATATTTTTAGGCTGCAAATATAAGGATTTTCCGCTTAATATGCAATTTTTTATCAAAACAAATCGGTTTAAATCTGCTTAATCTATATAAATTTAATAGTTTAGGACTCTTCTACCAAATTATATATCTAATTCAGAACTACCTTCAAAAAGCACATTTGGTTTTTATGATTTAATTGCAGTTTGCTGATGTTTAGCGGATTATATCGCAAATATAGATTAAGACGATTCAAACCTGCTTAATCTTTAACTTTATACAGTCTTTTCCTAAATTACTTTTGCATCGAAAGTGTTCGCGATTCGCGAACAGCGAACACTTGACAAAAAAAGCTGCCGGAGCAACCCGACAGCCTATTTTGTTTCGATGTTTTAACTTTTAATCGGAAACCTTTTCCTTGCCTTCTGCCAGGCCCATCACCTTCCAGTAGGCAATAGGCATCACGGTGAGGATGAAGAACATCGTCAGGAGCGTGCCGTAGCAGATCACCGCACCCATAGGCACCCACAAAGCGCTGCCGCCCAGAATCATCGGCACAACACCCATGGAGGCTGCGGCCGACGTCAGGAAGATGGGACGCATACGACGCTCGGCAGCCACGTGGATGGCATCCTTGAGCGAGAGATGCTCCAGCTCGCGAACCTCGGCGGCGTAGTCGAAGAGGATGACGCCGTTGCGCACCAGGATGCCCATCAGAGAGACGAAGCCCAAGACGCTGGTCAGAGAGAACTCGATGCCCTGAATCATCAGACCCATCGCCATGCCGAAGACGCAGAGCGTGAGGCTGACCATGACGAGCACGGACTCGCTGACGCTCTTGAAGTGCCACAGCAGGACGAAGAAGATGATCATCACCGAGAGCACCAGACCGCTGGCAATCTGCGGACCGGTCTCGCCGTCGGCTTCATACTGGCCGCCATATTCCAGCTGCACACCGCGAGGCAGCTTGAAGCCCTCGAGGCGCTTCATGATCTTGCGGGTGACGATGCCCTCGTTCTCGCCGCGGGCCAGCTCGGCCATCACGGTGACGGTACGCAGGCCGTTGCGGTGGCAGATCTGTCCGTATTGCCACGTGGGCACAATCTCGGCAAACTGGCGCATCGGCACACTGGGAATGGCTTCTCCCACGGAATGGAGACTCACGAGCGTGGGCAGATCGGTGGGAATGGCGGCCGCGAGGCCGATGGGAATCAGCTCGTCCATGACGTCCTGCTCCGTAGCCTGATCGGCGTCCTCCGTCTTCATCTTCACGTTGACGTCGTAGTCGCCCTCCCAGGCGGTGCTCACGGTGAGACCGTCGCCATAGCGGAAGGCCATCTGCATCTCCACCGTCTCGTTGGTGATGCCCAGACGGCTCGCCTTCTCGTCGTCAATCTTGATGCGCGTGGTGGAGAGGGGCTCCAAGAGGTCGTGACGCACGAGCAGCAGTTCGGGCATCTCGCGCATGATCTTCGTCACACTGTCGGCACAGAAGGCCAGCTGCTCGAGGTTGTCGCCCTTGAGGCGCACCTCGATGGGCACCGTGCACGAGCTGAAGGTGAGCTGCTTGATCTTGACGTAAGCCTCGGGGAAGTAGTTGGTGAACTTCTTGGTATATTCATCGACGAGCTCCTCAGTGGCCTCGTTGTCGGTGGTGTTGACGATAAACTGCGCGTAGTTCTCGGCCGGGAACTGAGGCGCATAAGAGGTGTGGAAACGGGGCGAAGAAGAGCCCTTGAAGGAAGCGACGCCCACGACGCGCTTGTCCTGACGGATCATGTGCTCGAGAGAGTCGGCGATAGCCGTCGTGCGTTCGATGCCGGCGCCCGAAGGCAGATAGATCTCCACCGCAAACTGGTCGCGGTCGGCAAAGGGCATGAGCTTCTGCGGGATGCGCGTGAACATCAGCGCACCGATGACGAAGCCGGCGGCACCCATGCCGACAGTGCCCCAGGGATGGCGGAAACACCAGGCGAGCAACACCTTATAGTAGCGGTCCATGAGGTCGAGCAGGCTGAAGGGCTTCTTGCCGTTCTTGGGCACTGCGCCTCCGATGGGCTTCGTGATGAAGAAGTACTGCAGGATGGGCAGGAGCGTCTGCGCGATGATCATCGAGATGAAGAGCACGATGCTGATGGCCCAAGGGAACGACAGCAGGAAGTCGTGCATCTGACCCTTCATGGTGAAGAGGAAGGGGAAGAAGGTCACCGAGATGCACAGCGTGGCCGTGAAGATGGACTTGAGGAAATGTACGGTGGCGTCGATGGAGGCCTGCCAGCGCGGCTTGCCCTCGGCCATCATCTCCATGTAGGAGTCGATAATCACGATGGAATCGTCGACAATCATGCCCAGCGTCACAATGAGCGCCGCCAGCGTGACGGTGTTGAGCTCGATGCCGAAGAGGTAGAAGGAACTCAGCGAGACGAAGATGGTGATGGGCATCGTGCCCGCTGCCACCATGGCCACACGCATGGGCATGATGAGCACCACGACGAGAATCACCGTAGCGATGGCTATCATCAGCTCGCGCAGGAAGTTGCTGATGGAGTCGTCGACCACCTGCTTCTGATTGGTGATGGCCGTCGTCTCCACATCCTCGGGGAGCACCTGCTTGATGTTGGCCAGCTTCTTGTCGATCTCGGCACCCATGCTCGAGACATCCTGACCCTTCTTGATCTCCACACTGAGGATGAGGCACTTCTTGCCGTTGTTGGTGATGAAGGACTTGGGCTTGGGGTATTCGCGCTTCACGGTGGCGACGTCCTTGAGGCGGACGACGTTGCCGCTGGCATCGGTGTAGATCACCGTGTTCTCCACATCGTAAATCTTGTTGAGCGCATGGTCCACGTAGATGGGCGACTCGTTGCCGTCGTTCTTGAGGCGTCCGGCTGTGGTGACAAAGCCCTTGGCCTTGAGCTGATGTGCAATGAGCAGATAGCTGATGCCGTAGTGGGAGAGCTTGTCGCTGTTGATGTAGATGCTGATCTGGTCCTTCTGCAGGCCGAAGACGCTCATCTTGCCCACGCTGGGAATCATGCGCAGGGAGTCGATGAGCTGGTTCATGTAGTCGTTGAGCTCGCGATAGGTCTTATCCTCCGATTCCATCGAGAGCAGCAGCGCCGAGGTGTCGCCGAAGTCGTCGTTGACCTGAATGGCCAGCACGCCCTCGGGCAGCGAGTGCTTGAAGCCCTGCACGCCGTGCTTGAACTTCGACCAGAAGGCGTCCTTGTCCGTCAGCTCGTCGTTGAGCTCCACGCGGATGATGGCGATGCCGTCCTTGGTGAAGCTGACGGTCTTCTCCTTCTTCACTTCCTTGTAGGTGAAGATGTATTTCTCCAGCGGCTTGGTCACCTGCTCCTCCATATCCTGCACCGTGACGCCCGGATAAACGGCGATGACGAGGCCCTGACGGATGGTGAAATCGGGGAATTCGTTCTTGTTGATGTGTGCCAAGCCGTAGATGCCCATCGCCACAAAGCAGCTCACGAGCAGGATGATGATCTGCCGGTAGTGCATCGACCACTCCTGCAGGCTCATCTTTTTCTCCTTGTTCTCTTCCATAACAGTTTAAACTTTAAACAATAAACTTTAAACTTTAAACTTTATTTCACGATTTCAACTTTCATCCCGTTGCTGACCTTCTGCTGGCCGGCCACGATGAGACGGTCGCCTTCAGCGAGGCCTTCGCCGATGAGGACGCCCTGCGCCATAGCGCGCTGGATGGTGACGGTGCGCTTCACGGCTTTGTCGCCCTGCACCACCCAGACGAAACGCCTGTTGTCGCTGTCCAGCTGCATCAGCTTGGCGGGCACGAAGATGCCGGTGGCGCCGATCATGTAGTTGGTGAACGCCTGACAGATCATGCCCGGCAGCAGGACGCCTTCGGCATTGTCGAAGGTGGCCTTCACCTCATAGGTGCGCGAACGGGGATCGGCGCTCACGCCGCGCTCGCTGACACGCCCGGTGAACTCGCGACCGCCCAGAGCCGGCACGACGACCCGCATCACAGAACCCTTCTGGATGCGCTGCACGTCGTCCTCGGGAACGGCAATCTTCACCTTCACCGTGCTGATGCTGACGAGCTTCACAACGGGCATTCCGGGCGCTGCTGCCTGTCCGACTTCGGCCATCTTGGCAGAGATGAAGCCGCTGAAGGGCGCACAGAGCCTGGTGTCGGAGAGCGCCTTGCGGGCGATGGCTTCATGAGCCTTGGCCGACTTCAGCTGATTCTCGGCCATGACCCACTGCATCTCGGGCAGCGACTCACTCTCGTAGAGCGCCTTCATGCGCTTGTAGGTGTCCTCGGCCTGCTCCAGCGTCGTCTTGGCGATGGCGTAGGCGTTTTGCAGCGACGTGGGGTCGAGCTCGGCAATCGTCTGCCCCTTGCTCACCGTCTGGCCGGCATCCACAAAGATGCGCTGTATCGTGCCGTTCACGATAAAGGAAAGGGCGACGCCGCTCGACTCTTCGATGGTACCCGAGAAGCCCTGCTCTCCATGCACCGCCTCAGCGTGCACCTCCTGCACTTTCACCCTCACGACCTGCTCCTCGGCAGCCTGTTTCTTCTCACCGCAGCCATTCAGCGCCAAAAGGGCCGCAACAGCCGTCAACAATCGAATTGCCTTCATGTATTATGCTTTTTTCGTGTTTTCATACGTATTCAACAGGGCAAAAATACCGATTTTTTTGGCATTTCAAGTGTTTTTACCCGAAAAAAAATGCCAAAAGCCTCATTTTTGTGCATTTGGCCGTGCGGTCCGCTTTGCCTCCAAGAGAAATCAACGCGTCCGATGGCGGTCGGGCACGCTGTAGTCGCGATGATCTGCCTCGTCGTCTAAGTGGGAGGCAAGATGCGACACGCCGATGACAATGGCGATCGTCGTGGCGACGGCAACAAGCATCATCAGACAACCGGAAGCGCTCACGTCACGCAGAAAACCAGAAAGATGGGTAAAGAAGCGGAAAATTAAGGATATGACCAGGTAAATCACTGGTATCCAGAATAAAAAGATGAGAACTTCTACCAATGGGAAACTACCTTAAAACAAACATTGTTCAAATACGCTGCAAAGGTATGAAAAAATCCTGATACAGGCGTACAGCCTTTAAATATTTTTAATGAAAAAAAACATTTGGATTGAAAAAAAATCCATATCTTTACACCCGAAAACCCGTTTTATGCCATGAAAAAAGAGTGTTTACTGGGCTTTGACATCGGAACTTCCTCTGTGAAAGCCGCCCTTGTGGACATCGCTACAGGCGAGTGCATCGCCGCCGCACAATACCCCGACGAAGAGGCCCCCATCGTCGCTCCGCAGCCCGGATGGGCCGAGCAGGACCCCGAGATGTGGTGGGACGAAGCCGTGAAGGCTGCCAAACGTCTTGCAGAGAAAACCTCGCTCGAAGGCGTGAGGGCCGTCGGCATCTCCTATCAGATGCACGGACTCGTGTGCGTGGACCGCGAAGGGAAGCCCGTCAGGGGCGCCATCATCTGGTGCGACGGACGCGCCGTGCCCTACGGAGAAGCGGCGCTGAAACAAATCGGCAGGGAGCGCTGCATGGAGCGCATGCTCAACGCACCAGGCAACTTCACCGCCGCCAAACTGGCCTGGGTGAAAGACCGGGAGCCCGACAACTACCGCCGCATCGCCAAAATCATGCTGCCGGGCGACTATATCGCCATGAAGCTCTCGGGCGGCGAGATACAGACCACCGTCAGCGGACTCTCCGAAGGCATCCTCTGGGACTTCCGCGAGAACGGCGTCAGCAGCGATGTAATGGGCTGTTTCGGCTTCGAGGCCAGCCTCATACCGGAGATCGTGCCGACCTTCTCCCGACAGACCGTCGTCTCGGCCGAAGCGGCCAAAGCGCTCGGCATCCCCGAAGGCACACCCGTCACCTATCGCGCTGGCGATCAGCCCAACAACGCCCTCTCTCTGGGTGTGCTGCATCCGGGTGAAGTGGCAGCGACGGGCGGCACCTCCGGCGTGGTTTACGGCGTCACGGATCAGGTGACCTACGACCCCCAGAGCCGCGTGAACATCTTCGCCCACGTCAACCACAAAGCCACTGCACCCCGACTGGGCGTGTTGCTCTGCATCAACGGCACAGGCATCCTCAACTCGTGGATGCGCCGGCAGATCGGAGGCGGCCGTCTCTCCTACCCCGAAATGAACGAACTGGCCGCCACAGCTCCCACGGGCGCTGACGGTCTGAGCATCATCCCCTTCGGCAACGGCGCAGAACGACTCTTGGGCAACAGGGCTCCCGGCGCCGCCATATCGGGCATCGACTTCAACCGCCACACGCAGGCACATCTGCTGCGCGCCGCACAGGAGGGCATCGCCTTCTCGATGGCCTACGGCATGGAGGTGATGGAGGAGATGGGTCTGAGGCTCAAGAGCATCAGGGCCGGACGGGCCAACATGTTCCTCAGCCCGCTCTTCCGCGAGACGCTGGCAACGACGACGGGCGCCGAAATCACCCTCTACGACACCGACGGCGCAGCCGGAGCGGCACGCGGTGCCGGCATCGGCGCCGGCCTCTACGCTACGGCCGAAGAGGCTTTTGCCGGACTCCGGCAGACCGACCTCATCAGCCCCGACGCCGCACAGCAGGAAGCCTGCCGCAAAGCCTACGAGCGGTGGCGCGAAGCGCTGAAACAATTGATAATTGATAATTGACAATTGATAATTGACAATTGATAATTGATAATTGACAATTGATAATTAAGACCTTATTATAATAAAACTATGAAAAAAGAATTTTTCCCCGAAATCCCTGCCGTCAAGTTTGAAGGCACCGAAAGCAAGAACCCTCTGGCCTTCCGCTACTACGACGCCAATCGCGTGGTGATGGGCAAGAAGATGAGTGAATGGATGAAGTTTGCCATGTGCTGGTGGCACACCCTGTGCGCCGAGGGCGCCGATCAGTTCGGTCCCGGCACGAAGACCTTCCCCTGGAACGCATCCTCCGATCCCGTTCAGGCCGCCAAAGACAAGGCCGACGCCGGCTTCGAAATCATGCAGAAGCTCGGCATCGGATACTACTGCTTCCACGATGTGGACCTCGTGGCCGAAGCGCCCGATGTGGAGACCTACGAGAAGAACCTGAAGGAAATCGTGGCCTATCTCAAGCAGAAGCAGGCCGAGACGGGCATCAAGCTGCTGTGGGGCACCGCCAACGTGTTCAGCCACAAGCGCTACATGAACGGCGCCTCCACCAACCCCGACTTCGACGTTGTGGCCCGCGCCATCGTGCAGATCAAGAATGCCATCGACGCCACCATCGAGCTGGGCGGCACCTCCTACGTCTTCTGGGGCGGCCGCGAAGGCTACATGTCGCTGCTCAACACCGACATGAAGCGTGAGAAGGAACACATGGCCACCATGCTGGGAATGGCGCGCGACTACGCCCGCAAGAAGGGCTTCAAGGGCACCTTCCTCATCGAGCCCAAGCCGATGGAGCCCACCAAGCACCAGTATGACGTCGACACCGAGACCGTCATCGGATTCCTCAAGGCACACGGCCTGGACAAGGACTTCAAGGTGAACATCGAGGTGAACCACGCCACTCTGGCCGGACACACCTTCGAGCACGAATTGGCCTGCGCCGTGGATGCCGGCATGCTGGGCAGCATCGACGCCAATCGCGGCGACGAGCAGAACGGATGGGACACAGACCAGTTCCCCATCGACCACTACCAGCTGACGCAGGCCATGATGGAAATCATCCGCGGCGGAGGCTTCAAGGACGGCGGCACCAACTTCGACGCCAAGACGCGCCGCAACTCCACCGATCTTGAGGATATCTTCATCGCCCATGTGGCCGCTATGGACGTGATGGCCCGCGCCCTTCTGAGCGCCGCCGACATCATCGAACACTCGCCCATCCCGCAGATGGTGAAGGAGCGCTATCAGAGCTTCGACCAGGGCGAAGGCAAGCGCTTCGAAGAGGGCAAGATGACGCTGGAAGAAGCCTACGAATACGGCAAGCGCGTCGGCGAGCCCAAGCAGACCAGCGGCAAGCAGGAGCTCTACGAAGCCATCGTCAACATGTATTAAACTCCGCTCTAAATCCACACCGCGTGCGCCGTCTCTGCCTCATCGCTCTGTGGCTCTGCTGCCTCGTGCTCTCGGGAGCGGAAGCCGAGCAACACTGCTACGCCCTCAACCGGCAAAGCGGACTGAGCGACGACGGCGTGCTGCAGCTGATGCAGCTCCGCGACGGCCGCATGGTCATCATCACCCGCAGCGGCGTAGATCTCTACGACGGACAACAAATCAGGGGCATCCGCATCGACGAGGAGATGTGGATGCCCATTCCCGCTTACGGCGGCGCCACCCATCTCTTTGCCGACAGCGACGACCGCCTGTGGATGAAGCGCGGAGGGCGTCTCTACTGCTTCGACCTGCGCACCATGCGGCAAAAGGCCGACAGCACATGGCGGGCGGACGACTTCTTCATCGACGACAGCGGCGAGACCTGGCTGCTGCAGGGACGGGAGCTCTCCGGAAATCCCTCAGGCCGCACGCTCCTCTTGCCCGATGAAGCCGGCGCGTTGCAGGATGTGGTGCGCTGCGGGGCGGATCTCTATTGCTTCTTCGACAGCGGCATGCTGGTGTGCTACGGGAAAGACGGACGCCGCAAGTTCCAGTCGAAGGCCTACGGCGAGGAAGAGGCCTCGCGCTACCGTACGACTTCGCTTGTGGTGACGGGCCGGGGCAGACTCTATCAGGTGCGTACAGGCAGCGGGGGCTCCATCCTGCTCTCGTTCGACATCCGCGAGCGCCGATGGACCACGCTGATGCAGAGCGACCGCTTGATGCACACACTGACGCTGACGCCCGACGACGTGCTCTGTCTCACCACGCCCGACGGCTATCTCCGAATTCATCCCAAAAAGGGAGAGACGGAGAGCTTCCGGCGTCTGATACTGCCCGACGGCACCGTGCTTTCGCCGGGCATCAACGCCGTCTGTCTCGACCGCGAAGGCGGCATCTGGCTGGGCACCTACGACAAAGGGGCGCTCTACACCTCGCCTTTGAGCGGACTATTCGACACCCATCCCATCGACATCGAGGTGCAACCCATCCTGACGGACGTGAGCCTGTACGGACGTCCGCTGCAGGTCGGCGCCGAATACGACGGACGCATCCTGATGGACGTCACGGCGCCCTATGCCGACAGCCTGCGTTTTGCACACAACCAAAACTCGCTCTCGTTCCGCTTCTCCACCATGAACTATGTGCGCCCGCGCTCCACCTGCTACCGCTTCCGCTTCTCCGGCGGCGACGGCCTTTGGCACACGCTCTCTGCCGACTCTGCAGGCGGCATGGTGAGCGACAGGGGCGACTTCTATCTGCCGCTCGTGGGACTGCCGCCGGGCGAATACACGCTGGAGGTCAACGCCTCCACCAACCCCGAGCATTGGAACGCAGATCGCGTGCGCACGATACATTTCACCATAGACCACCCTTGGTGGCAAACGCCATGGGCCTACGCCCTCTACGCTTTGGCCGTGTTGCTTGTCATCGGCGCCGCCTTCCGCATCTATCGCTACCACATGCAGCGCAAAAACCGCGAATCCATCCTGCTTTTGCGCATCCAGAACCTCGTGGAGCAGGTGAACCGCAGCGAGCCCTCCGAGGCGATGGTAGTGCTCGGCAGCGGAGCGGACAACAGGGAGGATGCCGAAACGGAGCCTTCGCTTCAGGACAAGGAGTTCATGATGCGCGCCACAGAACTGGTGGAGCGCCATCTCTCCTCGCCCCAATACAGCGTGAAACAGCTGGCTGCCGATCTCTGCATGGAGCGTACGGGGCTCTACAAGAAGCTGACGGCGATGATGCAACAGTCGCCCGTCTCGTTCATCCGCAGCATCCGACTTCATCGGGCCGCAGAAATGCTTCGAAGCGGTGGGATGAGCATCAGCGACGTGGCCGAGCACACGGGGTTCTGCTCCGTGAGCTATTTCAGCAAATGCTTCCAGAGGGAGTTCGGATGCAAGCCCTCGGAGTTCGTTGGAGAGGCTTCAAAATAAGTCGGTTCTGTCGGTTTTCTTCATTTGTTTTGTCCGAATCATCATTTGTTGTGTGCCTGACGCGCGCAATTGTCTTACCTTTGCAGCGTCAATCTCAAATTAACCTTAACAACAATGATGAAAAAGAACAGATTTTGGGCAGTCGCGGTGATGTTCACCCTCTGCCTCGTGCAAGTCACCGCACAGAGTGTGCGCTACGCTTTCACACCGACGGACTACACGTCCACCGACAACAGCCGCGCTCCGCAGAGCGTGTTCTCTTACACCGCCTCCGGCTTCACCGTGAAGGCCACCGGACAGAACAACGTCGCCTTCAAGATGGGCGGCGAATGCGACGGCAAATACTTCATCACGGGTGATGATCACTGGTTTCTCGTCAAGGGCAGCAACATGCGCGTGGGCAGCACCGATAGCTACCTCTGGTGGAGCAACGGCGTGAACCACGGCTCCCAGGTCGCTCCCGATCACAGCGCCACCGTGAACGGCGAACAGTTCTTCGTATGGAACCTGCAGAACGGCAACCCCCTCTTCTCCTGGTTCAACGCTTCCGCCGAACATATCGCACTGAACAGCAACGGCACCAACTTCATTCTCGCCATGGGTCTGACCGCCGGCAGCAACCTGGGCGGCACCGTCGGCGACGTGAACTACTACAGCGACATGGACATCGCCACCCTCTATCCCGAGCTGATGAGCACATTGGGATTGAGCCACGAGGCTCTGGCCCAGCAGATGCGCACGAAGATGAGCGCCCGCATCGCTGAGGCCGAAACCCTGCTCGCCACCCGTCCGGCCGAAGAAGCCGACAGAAACAAGCTGCAGAACGCCATAAACGACGCCCGCACGGTGCTCGAAGGCATCACAACGGAGAACTACACCGAAGTGCCCGCCGCCATCGAGACGCTCGACGCCGCCATGGAGGCCTATCGCGCCGCTAGCCGCACAGTGAGCTACAGCTTCACCGACGACGGCCTGCTGGCTCAGTGGGATGACCTGCGCGTGCGCGTACGTTTTGTTAATGACAGCACGGTGCGTGTGACCAAGTTCATCGGCGACGAGAGCCGCGTGGAGAGGAGCCTCGTGATGCTCGAAGGCATCAGTCGCCCCGTCAGCTTCGCCAAGAGCGAAAGTGAAGGCCTCGTGACGCTGACGAGCGAAAAGGTCCGCGTGAGCTATGATTTGGCCAAAGCCTGCGTGACGGTCTTCCGCAACAGCGGCGAAGAGCTGATCAAAGAACTTGAAGCCAGCCTCACGGAGAAGCCCGACGG
Source organism: uncultured Bacteroidales bacterium (assembly GCA_902784475.1). GTDB lineage: Bacteria > Bacteroidota > Bacteroidia > Bacteroidales > Bacteroidaceae > Physcousia. The sequence goes on from CACZUX010000027.1 coordinate 14,108, forward strand.
ACCCAACGCCGCCTGGCAACTTCAGCAGGTGTTCTCTCTGGAGAACGGCGAGCAGATCTACGGCATGGGACAATTGCAGAACGGCAAGCTCTCCATGCGCGGTCTCTCCACCACGATGATTCAGGACAACCGCAGCATCTACATCCCCTACTTCTATTCCTCGAAGCGCTACGCCCTCTATTGGGACAACTACTCACCCACCACTTTTGACGACAATGCCTCCGGCACCTCGTTCCTTTCCACCGGACAGGCCATCGACTACTATGTGCTCGTGGGCACCAACTCCGACGGCGTGCTGCGCTCCTGGCGCTCTCTCACGGGCAAGACCCAGCTGCCCCCGCTATGGAACTTCGGCCTCTATCAGAGCAAGCAGCGCTACATGAGTGTGCAGGAAGTCATTGATGTCGTGAGCCGCTACCGCAGCCTGGGTGTGCCCTTGGACTGTGTTGTGCAGGACTGGCAGTATTGGGGCGATGACAACCATTGGAACGCCATGGACTTCCTCAACCCCAACTACGCCGACTATCAGCGCATGATTGACGAGGTACACGCCATGAACGCCAAGCTGATGATCTCCGTTTGGCCCGATTTCGGCCCCTCCACCGCCCAATACAGTGATTTCGGCAATGCCGGACGCCTCATCCCCATCCAGAGCTATCCCACCAACGTGGCCACACGCCCCTACGACGTCTATGACGCCACCACCCGCACCAAGTTCTGGAACTACCTCTATCAGGGCCTCATGAGCAAGGGTATCGACGCCCTGTGGCTCGACTCTGCCGAACCCGACGACTTCAGCAACAAGACCACCGACTACGACTACGTCACCGGCTTGGACGGACGCACCTTCCGCTCCGTGCGCAACGCCTTCCCCCTGGCTCATGTGGAGGGCGTCTATGACCACCATCTCGCCGAGAGCGCGCTCAGAGACAAGCGCGTGAGCATCCTCACCCGCTCCGCCTTCGCCGGCATGCAGCGCACGGGCGCCTTCGTCTGGAGCGCCGACATCACCTCCAGCTGGGAGACGTTGGCCCGACAGATTCCCGCAGCCTGCAACTTCTCCGTTTCAGGCCTGCCCTATTGGAACAGCGACACGGGCGCTTTCTTCATCGGCGGCTACAGCGGTGGCGTCAGCAACCCCGCCTGGCGCGCACTCTACACCCGCTGGACGCAGTTCTCGTGCTTCTGTCCCATGATGCGCTTCCACGGAGATCAGACACCGAGAGAGATATGGCAGTTTGGCGCCCAGGACGACGCCAGAGGCGACTACAACAACATCTTGCGCTATATCCGTTTGCGCTATCGCCTCCTGCCTTATCTCTACTCGACGGCTCATCAGGTGGTGGACGCCGACGAGACCTTCATGAAGGCCATGCCCGTCGCCTTTGAGGACGACGCCCGCTGCACCGACGTCATCGACCAGTATATGTTCGGTCGCGCCTTCCTCGTAGCCCCGGTTGTCACCGACGGCGCCGCCGGCCGCGAGGTCTATCTGCCCGAGGGACAGCAGTGGTACGACTTCTGGACGGGCCGCAGCACCGAAGGCGGCAAGAGCCTCTGGCGCCAGACGCCTCAGGACATCATGCCGCTATACATTCCCGCCGGCACTGTGCTGCCTTTCGGCCCCGAGGTGCAGTACAGCAGCGAGAAGCCCTGGGACGACATCGAGATTCGCGTCTATGCCGGTAAGAACGGCTCGTTCACGCTCTACGAGGACGCCCTCGACGGCTACGGCTACAAGAGCGGCGAATTCTCCGAGATTCCCTTCACTTGGGACGAGGCCCGTCAGACCCTCACCGTCGGAGCACGCACGGGCAGCTTCGAGGGTATGCTCTCCGAGCGCACCTTCCGCATCGTCCGCGTGTCCTCCAAGAAGGGCTTCGGCGATTTGAACTCGGAGATTTACGACAAGGTGATCAGCTACAGCGGCACACCCGTCGAAGTCACATTGGAGGAAGCCCCAGAAGAAGAAATAGAGACGGAAAACCTCACAAGCCTCATCGTAAATCCCAGCTTCGAGGCTAACGGCAGCACCCTCAACAAGGTGGCGCCCACAGGCTGGACCGTCAACAGCTCGACCACCTGGTGGGGCGTCAACAACGGTGGCGGCAACGGTGATCCCGTTGCCACCGACGGCCGCTTCATTTTCGGCGTGTGGGACGGCTCCAACACCATGACGCCCGTCATCAGTCAGACGCTCGCCACACTGCCCAAAGGCTGCTACACTCTCTCGGTGGACATGCAAGCCAGCAACCGTGCCAGCGACGTCCGTCTGGGCAAGCAACATATCTTCGCCGGAGAGGAGAAGGGCTACTTCGCCGATCAGCTGAGCACCGCCGGCGAGGGCGACACCTACCCCATGCAGACCATCAGCGTGTATTTTGAGCAGCCGGAGGACAACCGACCCGTGACAATCGGCGTATCCACCGAGGGCGCTCCGACCGAGACTTGGTTCAAGATCGACAACTTCCGCCTGACGCGCTACCCCCAGATGCCCACCTTCGTCAGTGACGTGCGCCGGAGCATCATCCCCGATGCCAATGACAGCATCTACGACCTCATGGGGCGTCGTCTCGGCGGCATTCCCTCCTCGGGGTTTTACATCCGGGGCGGCAAAAAGTTTTTTGTACCTTAAAAGCCTGAAATCTTAAATCTTCAGCAACACACGGCGCACTGCTTCCTGCAGCTGCGCCGTTGCTGTCTCGGGGCGCATCAACTCCTCCAGCGGACGAGGGTCGCCCGCGTTGATGCTCTCGACAAAGGCAAAGCCCGCCGCTTTCAACGCCGCCTCATCATCCACGGCACCCGAGAGCAGAGCCACAGGTACACCGGCCTCCATACTGTGACGCAAGACGCCTGAGGGGGCCTTCCCCATCAGCGTCTGACGGTCGCTTCTCCCTTCTCCCGTCAAGACGAGATCAGCGCCTTTCACCGCCTCATCGAAGCAGAGCAGCGAGAGCACCGTCTCAATGCCCGACTGCATCCTAGCACCCAGATAGGCCATCAGCGCATAACCCAGTCCGCCGGCAGCACCGGCACCAAGATGTTGCGTCAACTCGGGTGAAGCCCATCCCTCCGCTTCCGTCTTACGGGCGAAACGACACAACCTTTCTTCCAGCACTTCGACCTCTTGGGCCGTGGCGCCCTTCTGCGGCGCAAACACACGGGCCGCACCCTCGGGGCCGCAGAGGGGATTGTTCACGTCGGAGGCCAGCACCACTTCTGCCCCTAACGCCTTCATATCAACGCCGCCATCCCGGAACGCCTCCACCATGGCGCAGCCACCGTCGCAGGTCGCCGTGCCGCCAAGACCGATGACGAGCCGGCGACATCCGCCCTTGAGGGCGTCGGCAATGAGCTGCCCAACGCCGTAGGTGTCGGCCTTCATGACGTCGCGCCGGGAGGCTTCCACCAGCGTGAGTCCGCAGGCGGCAGCCACTTCGATGACAGCGGTTTCACCGTCGCTGAGGTATTCGGCCTCTACGCCATCGCCCAAAGGGCCGCGCACCCGGCTGCGGCGCGAGTGCATCCCGGGGAGATCGCGCAGACAATCCACAAGCCCCTCGCCGCCGTCACTCAAAGGCAGCGCCGACACTTGGGCCTGGGGATGCTGCGACAAAACAGCCTCAAGGGCTGCCTCGCAGACCTGACGCGCTGTGAGGCAACCCTTGAAGGAGTCGAAGGCGGCGACGACTTTCATCTCCGCCCTCAGATTAAAGCGCCAGCACGTGAATGCTGCGTGCAGGCAGTGTGAGCGTGGTCTTACGGCCAATCTTCACCGTCTTCGTCTGGGGCACGACGGCCTTGGGATCGGTGATGGAGTTGGTGGCGTTCATGCTGTCGGCAGTGAGCACGGTCTGCACGGCTTTGGCCGCCATCTTCTCACCCTTGAGGTTGAGGCGTACCTTCAGCGCCGTCTCACCGGCGTTGACCATCTTGATGTAGAGCTTGTGGGCGGCTTTGTCGCGCGTGGCCACGCAGTAGAACTGATCCACGGTGGCGTCGTCCAGCGTCATACGGGGCACGCTGTCGCAGACGGTCTCCACCACTTCGGTGCCGATGTTGCCGGCAAACATACACTGGGCGTAGTAGCTGGGCGAGCCGTAGGCGTTGAGCGCATCGTAGCCGATGAGGTCGCTCTTCCACTGCATGCCGCCGGGGTTCACGTTGACGAAGAGGGGTGCGTAACATTGGGCGATGACGACATCGCTGTTGCGCTCCATGCCGACCATCCAGGCGGCGTCGCCCAAAGCGGCCTTCATGTTGGTGGTGGGATCACCCTCGCGCGTGGCCCATTCGCCGCAGAACACCTTGGGGCCCTTGCGGTCGTACCGGTCGTACATGTGACACTGGCGCAACATATCCTTGAAGCCTCTGTAGTAGTGTTCGTCGATGATGTCGAGCTTCATGCGCTCCTCCATCTTCCAGTCGCGGGCCAGACGCTTCATCTTGTCGGGCATCTCGGTGGAGATCACCTCCAGCTGGGGATATTTGGCCTTGATGGCTTCGTAGAATCGGGTGTAGCGCTCGGCATAGCTGCCGCTGCGGTCGAAGAAGTCCTCGTTGCCCACCTCCACATAGTGCAGGGGGAAGGGCTCGGGATGGCCGTCGGCCACACGGCGCGCACCCCATTCGGTGGAAGCATCGCCGATGACGTATTCTATCTCGTCCAGGGCCTCCTCGATGAAACCGTCGAGGGCCTTGCCCGTCACGTAGTCGCCGCTGAGCACGTAGCCTGCGAAGACGCCGAGGATGGGCTCCGCACCCATCTCTTCACACCAGCAGAGGAACTCCAGCAGACCCATGCCGTCGGTGGACCAGTAGCCCCAGCAGCACTGGTGTCCGGGCCTCTTCTCCACGGGACCCAGCGTGCGCTGCCACCAGTAGCGCTCGCTGAAGCGGTTGCCCTCCAGATAGTTGCCGCCGGGGAAGCGCAGGAACTTGGGGTGCATCTCGCGCAGCATGTCCATGAGGTCGGTGCGGTAGAGGTCGCTCTTGACGGTGACCTGCTTCTTGCTCACGGGGGTGAGCGAGACGTAGCTCAGACGGCAACGACCGGTGTCGACGTAGTGCAGGAAGAACTCGGCGTCCTTCGTGGCCTCCACCGTCGGTGTGGTGCGCAGCGTGAAGTCATACCATCCTTTGGGACCCTTGGTCTTGATGAGATCCTGGGCGAACACGCGTCCGTCCCTGGTGGAGCGCAGCCCCACGCTGATGACGGCGTTGCCCGCAGCCTCCATCTTGCCGCAATAGACGGTCTCTGGACGCACGGCAATACCCCAGTATCCGGTGTTGGTCCATGTGGCTGCGGAGTCGTTCCATATCCAGTGCTTGGGCCTGTTGTCGTCCTGCGGCCCTCTGCGGCGACGGCCATCGAAGCGCGTCTCGCGCATCTGCGGATCGCGGATGAGCTGGCTGTAGAGACCGCCTTCGTAGCAGTAGTTGATTTCTTCGGTCATCAGACCGTAGAGCGTGGGGCTCACGGCGCACTGCACCTTGTCGGCATCGACGGTGAGCTCCACCTGTGCCGTCGCCGTCATCGCAGCGAGACACAGGAAGAGAGATAGCATGTGCTTCATAGCGTTTTGGTTGTGTGTTTAGGGTTATTATTTTGTGCGTGTTATGATTTCCTGAAGATCATTTTCCAATGGGTCCCCCCGAAGATGAACATCTCGCCGTCGCGCTCGAAACCCAGCTCGGTGTAGAGGCTTTGGGCCTTCTTGTTTTTGGGATCCACGGCCAGCGTCACCTTGAGCCCCCGGCGCAAGCCTTCGGCGATGCCTCTTTCGAGCAGGGCGCGCCCCATCCCGATGCCGCGATGCTGAGGCCACACGGCCAGCGAGTCGATATAGTATTCTCCGGCTGCGGTTTCGTCGTCCATGTCAGGGAACTCGATGCCGAAGTGCTCCTTCACCAGCGCCATCGTGCGCTCTTTCATCGTGCTGTAGCCGCTGCCGTCGTAGGCAATCAGCATGCCTGCCGTCTCGCCGTTGTATTCGCAGATAATGGTGTTGCGGGTGCAGTAGAGCACGTCATCGCGGGTGCAGATTTTTTCGGCAAAGGCGGTGATTTCTTCCGCGCTGCGCTTGATGTGCAGGGCCATGTGGAAGCCCTCGGCAATGAAATAGGCATCGTTCGCCGTCGCCTCTCTGAACTGCATGCGCAGACGGGCCCGCTTCAGCTTCATTGCCCGGATGGTCTCCTCGTCGAGGATGTGGATGCGGCCCCTCTGGAGGCACTCGTCCAGCTGCTCGGGGCCGAAGGCTTCTCCAGCGGTGCCGAAATCGCTGATGTTGAACTCGAACTTCGTGCGCAGCTCGTGGCGCACCATTTTCTGCTGAAAGCGCGTGCCGGCCATCTTGCGGGCCAGCATCTTGCGTATGGTGGCGATTTCGCGCTCCGAAAATTTATTTCTGCCCATTCTTCCGTTCTTTTTTCTGTTCGACGATGCGCTCCATCTGTTCCTTCGTGAGCCCCGTGGCCACACCGACGGTGAAGATGCCGCTGCGCCTTCCGGCCTCCAGTCCGTTGGGGGCGTCCTCGAAGACGACACAGCGGTCCTTCTCCAGCGCAAAAGCCGCCGCCGCCCTCAGGTAGCAGTCGGGATCGGGCTTGCTGGCCTTGAAGTCTTCGGCAGTGAACACACGGTCGAAGAGCCGGTCGAAGTCCCCGATCTGCCGCCTCAGCGTCTCCATCTTCTTGCGGTTGCTGCTGGTCACCACGGCGCATTTCACACCGTGGGCCTTGAGGTTGCGCAGGAAGTCCAGCGCGCCGGGATAGAACTCAAACTTCATCTGCGCCTCGTGGGCGTAGAGCTCCGGCACCACCTCTCGCTGCACCGCCTCGTCGGGGAAATATTTCGCCAGGATCTGATTCAGCGTGGTGCCTTTGATGCGATAGGCGAAGTCGGGCATCTCGGGGTGGTATTTGCGCCCGATGCGCCCCCATATTTCGGTGTATTGACCCTCGGTGTCGATCAGCGTGCCGTCCAGGTCAAACAGCACGGCGCGCACGCTCTTCCGCGGCCGCTTCTGCACCATCGACAGTCCGGCGATGAGTACCGCCATACCCGCCACCGCCATCGCGCTGACGGGTTCTCCCAGCACGAGGGCGCCCATCAGGGTGGTGATGAGGGGCTGCAGCATGATGTAGTAGGAGGCCTTCACGGTACCCAGCCGCTTCATAATCACGTTCCACGAGACGTAGCACAGCGCCGAAGCCACCAGACCCAGAAAGAGCAGATTGCCCCACACCACCGGTCGCGCGAGCAATTCCGACGAGAGTCCCCTCGGCCCCAGCGCCAGCAGAGGCAATGCGGTGACGAGGCCCCAAAAGAACACCTTGCGTGTGATGAAGGTCACGCTGTAGCGCGCGCTCATCATCCTGACCAGCAGCGAATATACCGCCCAGGTCAGCGCCGCCGTCAGCGCCAGGATGTCGCCCAGGGGATTAAGGTGGAGCACCAGTTGTCCGTTGAGCACCACCAGCGCCATACCCGTGAAGGCGATTAGCGAACCTACGGTCTGCCTCAGATTGAGGCGCTCCTCCTTATAGCAGAGACCTACGAGCAGCGCCGTGAGCATCGGGGTGCTCGAGACCAGAATGTTCACATTGGCTGCCGTGTCGTAGATGAGCGCCACGTTTTCGGCCAGGAAGTAGAGCGTGCCGCCCATGAGGCCCATCACGCAGAAAATGCCTTCGTCCCGCCATGAGAGCGAGCGCCATTTGCGCCCCCTCGAGAGCAGGGGCAGACAGAGATAGGCCAGCAGGAAGCGGCAGAAAAAGATCTCCAGCGGCTGCAGGCCCTCCAACAGCAGGATTTTGCTGCTGATGAAGGTGCTGGCCCATACGGCCATGACAAAGAGGGCCCAGAGATGCGTCACTTCCTTACGTTGCTATAGTCCACACGATAGGAGAACGAGAGCCCGGGGCTCATCTCCGGATGCATGTCCAGCTGCTTGTCCACGCGCTGCATGATCTTGCGTCCGCGGCGCTTGATTTTCTCGTCGCCGGCGAGCTCTTTGCGGATGAGCTTCTGCAGGCTGTCGGCCGGCAGTCCGGTGTAGTTGGGCTTCATCCTGTAGGAGGAGGGCAGATAAATGTCGTGGCCCACGTTCTTGGCTTCCAGAATGCCCGTACCCATCGGGTGGGTGTACTCCACGCGCTTGATGCCCCAGACGTCTTCCACTACGAACACGGTGACCTTCGTGCGTCCCTTCTTGCCCGTCAGCACGTCCACCACGTGACCGTCTTCCTCCAGCGCACCCACCACCTTAAATCCGAAGCCTTTGGCTTCCTTCGGGTGCCAGCGCCGATCGTCGCCGTAGAGCGCCGTGAAGGGGTTGAAGCTCGTCACCTTGAAGAGGGCATTGACCTGTTTCTCGTTCATGTCGGGCGAGGCGTCCATGATCTGCTGCCGCTCCACCGCCACCTTCTTGCCCGTGCCGTGTACGTCGCACTCCACGGCCACCTTCACCTCGCGGTTGCCCGTGAAGTAGTCGATGAGCGACCACATGCCGGCCATCTTCATCGCGATTTTCATGAAGAAGCGCGTCGTGCCAGAGAGGGCGTTGAGCAGCAGCTTCATGTCCTTGCAGCCCATGCGGCTGCTCACGGTGGCGTCGTATTCCAGGGTGCGTGCGTTCTCTTTGGCGCGCTTGGCCACGAGGCCCAGGATGTAGAGTGCGGGGTCTTCGCCGTTGGGTGTCACCACCACCGGCGCCATCGTCGTGACGAACATCGAGTCGCCGAACTCCACCTTCTGCTGCGCCGCCGCTTTGGGGGTGGCGAGCAGCGTCACCAGCGCGAGTGCCGTCAGCAGACGCAACGCATTATGTTTTCTTTGCTCTTTCATCTCGGGCAAAGTTACTCCTTTTTCCCCGTTTCTCCCCTTTCCTTTGTGTTATTTCTTCTTAAAACCAATCACTTTGACGCCACGAAGGCGCCGTTTCTGTTTTTTTTCTTATCTTTGTCCTCCGTAAACGTCAAAAACATCGCTCCCATGAAGCATTTTATCCTCTCTCTCCTGCTCCTGCTCTGCGCCGCCCCTGCTGCAGCGCAGGAGTTCTCCCAATGGTTCGACGAGGCCACGCTGCGCCTCGACTACATCTTAGGCGGCGACGCCCGCAAGACCGACATCTACTTCTCCGACATGCGCCGCCAGCCCTTCTGGGCGGGCCGTCGCAGCCGCCTCTCCGAGGTGTTCCTCAAGGGCTACGGCCAGCTCACCATGCGCGACGCCGAGAGCGGCACCGTCATCTACGTCACCAACTTCTCCACCCTCTACCACGAGTGGCTGCAGAGCCGCGAGGCCGAGCGTTTGCGCCGCGCCTTCGAGACGAGCTACAACGTGCCCTTCCCCAAGCGCCCCGTAGACATCACGCTGACGCTCACCGACACGCGGGGGCGCGAGACGGCTTCGCTGACCCATCGCGTCGATCCCGCCGACATCCTCATCCGCACCGTCTCACGTGCGCGTTATCCCTATCAGTATATTTGGAAGGGCCATTGCCTCACGCCGATGGTGCCCACGCCCGAGCGCGACAAAGACAGCATCAGCGGCGGCACGGGCCGCGACTACACGCAGATTCCCTTTTCGCCGCTGGAGGGCGTGGATATCGTCCACAACGTCGATCTGGCCATTGTGGCCGACGGCTACACGGAGGCTGAGATGGGCAAGTTCTACACCGACTGCCGCCGCGCCGTCGAGGTGCTCTTTGCCCGCGAGCCGTTCCGCTCGTTGAAATCGCGCTTTAACGTCGTTGCCGTAGCGCCTCCCTGCCGCGACACCGGCGTCTCCGTGCCCCATCTCCACGACTGGCGCGAAACCACCAGCGGCATACGCTACGACATGTTCTACATCGACCGCTATTTCATCACTCAGGAGATGCACCGCGTCTACGACCTCTTGGACGGCGTGCCCTTCGAGCACATCATGGTACTGGCCAACACGTCGACCTACGGTGGCGGAGGCATCTTCAACCAGGTGACCACCTCCAGCAGCAACCATCCCTCCTTCGCTCAGGTCTTCGTGCATGAGTTCGGCCACAGCTACGGCGGCCTCGGCGACGAATACGCCTACGACGACATGCCCACGGTGTGGTATCCCAAGGGCACGGAGCCCTGGGAGCCGAACCTTACCACGCAGCACCGCTTCTCCGACAAGTGGCAGGACCTCATCGAGGCCGGCGTGCCGGGTGTGGGCCTCTTCGAGGGTGCGGGCTACCAGTCGAAGGGCTGCTGGCGTCCATGTGAAGACTGCCGCATGCGCACCAATGCTGCGCCGGACTTCTGCCCCGTCTGCGACCGAGCCATCCGCCGCGTCACCGACTTCTACACGGCGGAGTAACTTGCAGAAAGGAAGCACTTACACGAGCCGATACACATCAACCCCGGCTTCCGCTGTCAGGCATTGAACGCAGCCGTTGACAGAGCGGCGGGTAGCTACCACACGGAGTTCATCAACAAAGGATGGCCAAAGCAGCGTCTTCGGCCGCTTCCATCTCGCGGCGCTCCTCCGGCGTCTTGTCCTTGAAGCCGATGAGGTGGAGGATGCCGTGGATTATGACGCGGTGGAGTTCGCTATTGTAGTCTTCACCCAGCTGCTCGGCATTGGAGCGTATGGTGTCCAGCGAGAGAAAGAGGTCGCCCGAGAGGATGTCGTCCACAGAGTAGTCGAAACCGATATGGTCCGTGTAGTAGTCGTGGTGGAGAAACTCGCGGTTTACCTCCAGTATACGCTCGTCGCTGCAGAAGATGTAGTGCACCTCCCCAACCCGCTTGCCGTAGCCGGCAGCCACACGCTCAATCCACGACGTCACCCCAGCATCGTCGATAGCGGGCATGGAGACCTGGTCGGTGTGAAACTCTATCATCGGTTCCTGTTGTACTAGTTGGGCTAGAGGGGCTAGATCTCACTCAAATCAAGCTCTTGACCGAGCGGAACATGCGATGCCACCGGTAGTGGCGGGGGTCGAAGCGGAGAGGATGATCTTTGTCCGTAGAGAGCCAGACGAAAATCGGTTTGCCAACCACGTGATCCTCAGGCACGAAGCCCCAGTAGCGCGAGTCGGCCGAGTTGTGACGGTTGTCGCCCATCATCCAGTAGTAGTCCATGGAGAAGGTGTAGGACGTCGCAGGTGTGCCGTCAATGAGAATCTGCCCGCCATCATCCACCTCCAGACTGTGGCCCTCGTAGGCGCGGATACAACGCTCGTAGAGAGCGAGGTTGTCCAGCGTGAGCTCAATGGTGAGACCCTTGGCGGGAATGAGGACGGGCCCGTAGTTGTCGCGCGTCCAGCCGTAGTGGCCGTTCTGCGGGAAGAGCTGGTCGGTGGTCTCATCGCGAACGAACTCGATGCGGCCCACCAGGTCGGGACGGGCTTCCAAAGCCTTGCGTCCTCCCTCCGTGAGAGGCAGGATGCTCTCGGGAGCAGCGTTGTCGGGATTGCCCATGCCGTAGAGGTCCTCATAGGAGAGGTCGGCCTTGGCCACCACGGGGTCGTCCTTGTCGGGGCGGCGGAGCCACTCGACGCTGTAGTTAAACTGCACATGGGGCGGAGTTTGGGTAGCAGAGTCGTTGATGTAGATGATGCAATCGCGTATTTCGAACTTGTCGCCGGGCAAGCCCACGCAGCGTTTCACATAGTTTTCGCGGCGGTCCACAGGGCGCGTGTCAATCTGGCCGAACTCCTGGGGATTGCCGTGCAAATACTCGCGGCCGAGGCTGTAGCAGCTCTCGTAGAAGCGCCAACGCTGAAAGGCCGTGAGGCTGTCGAACTCGATGGGGCCCGCAATCTGCTCGGCCATCTGTTCGCCGTAGAGGTAGCACATCATGGTGTAGTCGGCAGCGGCGTAGCGCAGGTCGGTCAGGACGGTGTCGCCCGAGGGGTAGTTGAACACCACGATGTCGCCCCTGCGTACGGGACGGGGCGTGACGCGCTTGTAGTCCCAACGCAGCCACTCCACGTAGCTCTTGCCCAGGCCTCCAGGCAGCGTGTGCTGGCACAGGGGCATGTGAAGCGGCGTCTGAGGCACGCGAGGCCCGTAGCTCAGCTTGGAGACGAAGAGGTAGTCGCCCACGAGCAGACTCTTCTCCAGAGATGACGACGGGATTGTGTAGTTCTGGAAGAAATAGATGTTGATGAAATAGACGGCCACCAGGGCGAAGACGATGGCATCGACCCACGACATGAGGGTACGGATGACGGGGTTCTCAAGGTCCTTCCACCAGCCCCAGTTGATGCGGCGTGTGATGTAGGCGTCGAAGATGAACGGCACGACGACAATGCCCCACCAGGCATCTACCCAATAGAGAAACAGCAGATAGAGGAGAATGACGACGGCGCACTTGGTCTTGTCCTTCCAGGTGAGGGCTGGTTTGATTTTCTTCATAGCGGAAACGGGAAGAAAGTAGGGGGGTTAGAACTTAAAGAGGTCGCTCATCGTGAGCAGGCCCTCGTGGGTGGCGGTGTATTCGGCGGCCAGGACGGCACCCAGGGCGAAGCCCTTGCGGGAGTGAGCGTCGTGGGTAATGGTTATGGTGTCGGCCTCGCTCTCCCAGGCAATACTATGGATGCCGGGCACCTCGTCGCGGCGAAAGACCTCGATGCGGAGCTGCTCGGGACCAGTGGGATCACCGGTGACGACGGTGCCGTCGGCCAGCTGCGCCTCGCCCACATACCAGCCGTCGAGGGCGTCGGCCTCGGCGATGAGTTCCTCAGCCAACGTGATGGCGGTGCCGGAGGGATAGTCGAGCTTGTGGACGTGGTGGGTCTCAGAGAGCGAAGGCGTGTAGTCGGGGAAGCGGTTCATGATGCGCGCCAGATAGCGGTTGACGGCACGGAAGACGGTGACGCCCAGAGAGAAGTTGCTGCTCCAAAAGAGCGTCTTGCCCTCCTGTTGGCACATGCGGCGCACGTCGTCACCGTGGTCCTTGAGCCAGCCGGTGGAACCGCTCACTACCTTCACGCCCTGTGCGAAAGCACGCAGGTAGTTGTCATAGGCCACCTGGGGCGCCGTGAACTCAATAGCCACATCGGCCGAACGGAAGGCGTCGGAGTCGAAGTCCTGAAGGTTATCCACATCGATGATGGAAACAATCTCGTGACCGCGCGAAATGGCGATCTCTTCTATCATACGGCCCATCTTGCCGTAACCGATCAATGCAAATTTCATATCTTGGATGTTGTTTTATGTTTTTTCTTGATGTCAATCACGTAAATATAGAGGCAGAAGAGGATGATGAGTACCGTGTTAAAGGCCAGACGTCGGGGCACCTCCCACTGCGTGGCCACAGAGTCCATCAGAAAGTAGAGCGCCGCCGCGAGCATCACATAGGAAAAAATGGAGCGCATGGGATAGTCGATGGGATTCTTGCGTTGGCCCACCACGTAGGAGAGCACCATCGACGTGCCGTAGCCGGCCACACCGCCCCAGGCGCACGCCATATAACTGTAACGCGGAATGAAGATGATGTTGACTGCCACCAGCACGGCACAGCCCGCCAACGAGAACCAAGCGCCCCAGATGGTGCGGTCGATAAGTTTGTACCAGAAGGAGAGGTTGAAATAGACGCCCATCATGATCTCGGCCACCATGACGATGGGCACCACCTGCATGCCGCCGCGATAGCCCTTACCCACAATGAGTTGGAGCAGGTCGAGATAGCCCACCACGCAGAGGAAAGCCAGGAGAGTGAAGATGAGGAAATACTTCATGCCCAAGGCGTAGAGCGTCTTGGCGTCCTTGTCGCGTGCGGCGGCGAAGACCATCGGTTCGTAGGCGTAGCGGAAGGCCTGTGTAATCATCGCCATAATCATGGCAATCTTGACACAGCCGCCGTAGATGCCCAGCAGCACGTTGGCCGCCTCCTTATCGGGATAGACCAGAGGGAAGAGGATCTTGTCGGCCACCTGGTTAAGTATGCCCGCAATGCCCAGCACGAGGATGGGCCAGGAGTAAGAGAGCATGCGACTCAAGAGCGCGCCGTCGATGCACCACTTAATCTTGAAGAGCTCGGGGATGAAGAGCAGCGAGATGAATGAAGTGCAAACGAGGTTGATGAGGAAGACGTAGAAGACCGACGTCAGGTGGAGCCCCACGAAGCAGATGAGGTTGAGAGCGATGTTGAGGGCGATGAAGAGCAGCTTGAGCGAAGCAAAGCGCAAGGCACGCTTTTGGAACCTCAGGAAGGAGAAAGGCAGCGCCTGCAGCGCATCCATCGCTACCACAACGGCCATCATCAGCAGATACTCCGGATGCACGCTGTAGCCCAGATAATCCGCAATGGGACCGATGAAGGAGAAGACACACAGGAGGAATACACCCGAAAGCGAAGCGATGAGGGCAAAGCCTGTGGAGAAAACGGTGTCGGGGCGGCAGCGCTCGTCGTTGGCGTAGCGGAAGAGCGTCGTCTCCATGCCGAAGGTGAGAATCACCAGGATGAGCGCCACGTAAGCATAGACGTTGGTGCTAATACCGTAGTCGCCCGAAGTGGACGGCATATAATGAGTGTAGAGCGGCACGAGCAGGTAGTTGAGAAAACGGCCTACTATGCTGGACAACCCGTAGATGGCGGTGTCCTTAGCTAAGGATTTGAGCGATGCCATAGACCACGACAGATAAAGAACGCACCAA
>CACZUX010000028.1 GCA_902784475.1 uncultured Bacteroidales bacterium
GTCCATATCGGCGACGGTGATCATGTCGTCCTGTCCGGCACAGCTCAACTCGTTGGGCCCCAGCTTCACGGTCCACAGATGCCGGCCCGTGCGCAGATATCCCTCCACGTAGCAGTCCAGGGCGTTGGCATTCGACTTGCGGTTGACCACATAGTCCATCTCGCCGTCGCCGTCGAGATCCACGGGCCACACATAGGCGGTGTTGAAATCGGCGGAAGTCAGGGGGGAACCTCCCTGTTCGAAGATGATGTCAACGAAGATGTTGCGCATGTCGTAGCTCTTCACCTCGTAGGGCACACTCATGGCCGACTCCGTGCCGTCGGGCGCCACCATCGTCACGGCCACCTTTGCGCCCGAGGGCACCTGAGACGACGTCGTCTTCCAATAGGTGCGCGCCGTTGTGGCCACCTTTGTGCCGTTGACATACACGTTGTAGCTGGCCTGTTCGGGCTCCTGGGCCAGACGCCGCCACGTGACGGTCATTTCACCGTTGTTGTTGACAGCCACCACGCCGCGCCCCAAGGGCTGCTGGATGCGTTGCGGGCTCCTGGATGCGTTGCGGGCTCACGGTCAGGGGCAGGAGCGTCATCACTGCCGCGAGAAGAAATCCTGTTGTTTTCATGCGAGTGTTTTTGAGGGTTAGTTTTCCGGTGGCAAAGGTCGCTGTTTTTTGCTTACGGCCCTAAAAACGTCGTCGCAGATAATAAGAATATCGTTGAATACTGACGGCATAAGACATTAGGTTCTGTAATCCTTCGGCATGACGCCGTATTTTTCCTTGAAACATTTGGTGAAATAGCTGGCGTAGGAAAAGCCGACCAAATCGGCAATTTCGTTCACGCTGCAGGAGGTGGTGCGCAGCATTTGGGCGGCGCGCTCCAGACGCAGGTTGCGGATGAAGTCCGTAGGGGTCTGCCCGGTGATGGCGCGCATCTTGCGGTGGAGATTGGCGCGACTCATGCAGAGGTCGGCGGCCAGAGCATCCACGGAATAGTCGGAATCCGTCATGTGGCCGGACACCGCCGCCACCGCCTTGTCGAGGAATTCCTGATCGGCAATAGGCAGAGCTTGAGGGGCGGCATCGCCGTTCAATTCGGGCGTTTTGGTTTTTTGGGAGTTGCTCACGAGCATATAGCCCGCGCCGAGAACCAGAATTGCAAAGACGATCCACAGCCAGACGTGCTCATACCACAGAGCCGGACGCACGATGGTCAGCACCTCCACGGGAACGCTCCATCGCCCGAGCTCGTCCGTGGCCCGCACCTCAAGACGGGTGGTGCCGGCGGGCAGACGCGAGATTTTCACCACATGCTCGCCTTCGGGCAAGGGCGTCCACGCTTCGCCGTCGTCCGTCCGATAGGCAAACTGCACCTGCGAAGCATGCTCGAAGTCGAGCGTTGACAGACATATTTCCACGAAATCGGTCCCCTTGGGCAGCGTCAGACGCTCCTGCCCGAAGGCAATGAGCTGCCGGTGTCCGTCCACGTCGTATGCCGTCGCCACGGGAGAGACCTCAGCAGTGGTCGTGTCTGTCGCTATCTTCCCGGTCTTCAGGTTGAGCATGCGCACGCCGGCGACACCCTCAGACAACAGCAACGCGCTGTCGCCCTGCAGCCTCAGGGTGCGAAACTGCGTGCTGTCCAGCAGCACCGTCAGCCGCCCTTCATACCAGCGGCACACGCCGCGCGAGCGGCTCAGGAGATACAGACTCTGCGAAGGCTCCGAATAGGCCATGCTGCGCACCTTGTCCAAGTCGCCCTGCAGCAGCCTCATCTTCTGTCCGTCGTAGCCATACAGGGAGTGATACGTGCCGACGTAACAGGCGCCGGAAGCCGTCCTCACCCACGACAGGACGACGGTGTCTTTGCCCGTCATCTGCCGGCTCATGACAGAGTCCAGCATCTCTTTCGTCTCCTCCTCCGTCTGTTCGCGACGGCCTGCCGGGTATTGGCTCCAGTCTCCGTTCACCATTTGCCGTTTGCCGTCCACCTGTTTCAGGCAGACAACGCCGCCGTTCCACAACCCCGCCCACAGGGTGCCGTCCGCATCGAGACTGACGGAGAGAATGCTTCTGTTCTTTCCTTCCCACGCGGTCTCGAAGCGCTCCAAAAGTTTCGCGTCGGCGGACATATGCAACAACTGATTGCGATAAGTCAGCCACATCGTGCCGTCGGGTGCCGCCAGCATGCTGGCGATGCGCTTGTCGGCCAGCTCGGAGCTGTCTTGGGGCGTCTTCACCACGACGGACTTCACCGCGAAGTCCTTCTTGCTCAGGATGTAGGCCCCCTCTTTGGTGCCGAACCAGATGGCGGCCCGGCTCTTCTGCTCCGCGATGCACAACACGTCGTTGCTGCGCAGCAGGTCGGGATGCAGGCGGTCGCTGCGAAAGCTTTCCGTCTCATAACCGTCGTAGCGGCAAAGCCCCGTCCCTCGGCCGCCGTACCACAGAAAGCCCTCGCCGTCGCGCAGGCTACACGCCACCTCCGTCTTCGTCATGCCGAAGCCGTCCGGCCCTGCGTTGGCGGTCAGGATGCTCAGCAGGAAGCAGCACAGAGAGAGGACTTTTCTCATAGGGCTGCGCTATGCGTCGGCGAAGGTGCGGCCGTCGTCGAGCGTGACCTGCAGCGTATTGTATTCGCTGTGGAAGTCGTTGCGGAGGCGGTCCAGATAGCGGCGGCTCTCCCAGTGGCACATCGGCAGGTCGTGCAGCAGACAGTTGCCGCAGGTCTGAGGCTCCGTGGCGGGCACTTTGTCCTGCGTGAGGATCCACCCGAGGCACTCGATGGTGAGCTGCCTCATCTGCTCCACCGTGTAGTCGCCCGTCATGATGATGTACATGCCGGTCAGGCAGCCCATTGGGCCGACATAGACCACGTCGTCCTTGGCGCGGCTGTTGCGAAACCAGGTGGCCATCAGGTGCTCCATGCTGTGCATGGCGGCGGGAGCGACGGCGGGCTCGCGGTTGGGCTCTGTGATGCGCAGGTCGAAGGTGGTGAAGCCCTTGTCCCGTCGCGAGACGTAGATGCCGGGCTTGAGCTGCGTGTGGTCGATGGTGAAACTCTGTATGACTTCCATTTTTTTGCTCGTTTTTAATCGCTTTCGCTGCAAATGTACGAAAAAATAATTGAAAACAGCCGTTTCACGCCCAAAATAATTTACTCGCCGCCGATCCTCCCGTGATTTTTCTTATGACAAAAATTTACGCTTGTCCGTTATGTCCGTTGAGGCTTCTCAGACTGTCGTCAGACTGTTCCCAGAGGGTTCAAAAACCGGTTTTCTAACTAGCGCGCAAAAATTCTCTAACCGGGGAGTAAAAATATCATTTTTGTCTTACCCTACACCGGCATGTTTCCGTGTTTCTTCGGGGGGTTGCTCTGGCTCTTGTTTCTGCACATATCAAGCGACTGAATTAGCCTTATGCGGGTGTCACACGGAGCAATGATCTCGTCGATATATCCCAGACGTGCAGCAGGCAGCGGATTGGCAAACTTCTCGCGGTACTCTGCCACTTTTGCCTTCTTAACCTCCGGAGACTCTTTCCTGTAGAGAATGTTGCATGCTCCCTCGGCACCCATCACGGCAATCTCTGCACCGGGATAAGCCAAGTTGACGTCCGCACCGATACATTTTGAGTTCATCACGATGTAGGCACCGCCGTAGGCCTTTCTCGTGATGAGCGTCACCTTGGGCACCGTTGCCTCGGCAAAGGCATAAACGATTTTTGCCCCGTGACGGATGATGCCGTGATGCTCCTGATCCACTCCGGGCAAAAAGCCCGGCACATCTTCTATAGCCACAAGAGGGATGTTGAAGCAGTCGCAGAAGCGGATGAAGCGGGCTGCCTTGTCGGAAGCGTCAATATCAAGGGCACCGGCCAAATGGTTGGGCTGATTGGCCACAAAGCCCACCGTTCGTCCAGCCAGGCGACCGAAGCCGATGACGATATTCTGCGCGAACTGAGGCTGTATCTCGAAGAAATACTGCTGGTCGCAAACTGGCTCTATGATATTGCGTATGTCATACGGCATGTTGGGATCGGCAGGCACCACGCCGTCCAATTCGTGACAGACGCGCATGACGTCATCGGAAGCACTGTGCACGGGAGCGTCCTCCATATTGTTTGACGGTATGAAGCCAATCAACTCGCGTATGGTGAGCAGCGTCTCTTCGTCGTCTTTACACAGGAAATGCGACACACCGCTGACGCTGTTGTGCGTCACTGCGCCGCCAAGGGTTTCCTTGTCCACATTCTCGTTGGTCACCGCCCTCACCACGTCGGGACCGGTGACAAACATCTGGCTCTGCCCGTTGACCATCAGGATAAAATCCGTCAAAGCGGGAGAATAGCACGAGCCGCCGGCACAAGGCCCCATGATGGCGGAAATCTGGGGTATCACACCGCTCGCCATGACGTTACGCCTGAAGATGTGAGCGAAACCAGTCAACGACTCCACACCCTCCTGAATGCGGGCACCCCCGGAATCATTGATGCCGATAATCGGAGCCCCGTTCTTCAGGGCGAGATCCTGCACCTTGGCAATCTTTTGGGCATTGGCGGCACTCAGCGAACCGCCCATGACGGCAAAGTCGAAAGCATAGACAAAAACGATGCGACCGTCAATCTTTCCGTATCCGCTGATGACACCGTCGCCCTCGACGCGTTTCTGCTCCATGCCGAAGTCCGTGCAGCGATGCACCACGTGCTTGTCCAGCTCCACGAAAGAGCCCTTATCCAACAATGTCTCTATTCTTTCTCTTGCCGTCAGCTTTTCCTTTATATCCGTGTTCATTTCGTTTCCTCGTCGTTTTGTTTGTCAATATTCAAATCCAGCTTTGCCAGTACGGCATTCGCCATCACGCTTTCGCCTTCTTCCACATTAACCTCTTTTATGATGCAGTCCTCCGCCACCTTGTAGTTGGACATCATTTTCATAGCCTCCATCGTCAGCACGCTGTCGCCGGCCTTCAACCTGTCGCCGGGTTTCACAAACACCTTGACAATCTTGCAGGGCATCGGGGCTGTGACCACATCAGGCTGAATGCCGGCATCTGCGCTCCTACTCTTGCGCATACGCATGTACTTGGCCTGCGAATCGAGCATATTGATGTCATATACGGAATAGTTCAGGTTCACGCGATAGTGCTTGTTGTCGTTATCCCGGGTCAACTCTGCATTATAGGATATCCCTTTGTGTATCAGCGAACAGACATTTTCCTCGAGCATGCAGACATCGACGTCGTATACTTTGCCGTTAAGAGCCACCTTCACGTGGTTTCCCTCCTTACTGAGCAGGGTGGCTTCCATCATTTTGTTTCCTACCTGTATTTCCATTTCTTATTATTGAACATTGAACATTGAACGTTACACTCTCAGCACGCCTTTCTGCAGTCCGAAGGCACGCCACCTGCTGATGGCAGAACTGTCTTCTCCAGCATTCTGCGGCCTATTCTCCTCGACGTTCATCAGATAGTCTATGTATGCCGCGATGACAGCCATCGGCTCGGAGTCGTTCATGAATCCTTCGCGCGGCTTCAGACGATCCTGATTACGCTCTATGAAATGGGTGTTGTAGTTGCCGTTCTTAAAATCGGGCACATCAATGATGCGACGCAGGTAGCGGATGTTGGTCGTGAGACCCGTAATCTTATATTCATACAGCACGCGACGCATACGTTCAATGGCATATTCCCGAGTGGTGGCCCATACGATGAGCTTACCAATCATAGGGTCGTAGTGTATCGGTATCTCATAACCGCTGTAGCAGTGAGAATCAACACGGGTGCCGATGCCCTGAGGCACCGTCAGCTGCTGTATCACTCCCGGTGAGGGCATGAAGCCGTGGTCCGTGTCTTCCGCACATATTCTGCACTCAATAGCATGTCCGTGCTGCCTCAGGTCTTCCTGCCGGAATCTCAGTTCCTGCCCATCCGCTATGCGTATCTGTTCCTTCACAAGATCCACACCGACCACCTCTTCCGTGATGGGGTGCTCCACCTGCAGGCGGGTGTTCATCTCCAGGAAATAGAACTGATGATATTTGTCCACAAGGAACTCTATGGTGCCTGCTCCCACGTAGTTCACGGCTCTGGCTGCAGCCACAGCCTTGGCTCCCATCTCCATACGCAGGTTGTAGTCCACGAAAGGAGACGGCGACTCCTCGACAATCTTTTGGTGGCGGCGCTGTACGGAACATTCGCGGTCGAAGAGATGCACCACATTGCCCATCCGGTCACCCAGAATCTGGAATTCTATATGGTGCGGCTCCTCGACAAATTTCTCTATATAGACCGTATCGTCTCCAAAGCCCGACATGGCTTCTCCTCTGGCTGCCTCATACATCTCGGCGACATCTTCCTCTCTGGTGATGAGGCGCATGCCTTTGCCGCCACCGCCCATCGAGGCTTTCAACATTACGGGGAAACCGATCTCTTTAGCCACCTCCAAGGCTTCTTCCGCACTCTGAAGAGGTTTTTCCGTGCCGGGCACGACGGGCACACCAGCCTCCTTCATCTTCATGCGGGCACTGATTTTGTCGCCCATGGTCTCCATCGTTTCCGGACGCGGGCCAATAAAGATGAAGCCTTCTGCCTCGCAGCGGCGTGCGAATTCGGCATTCTCACTCAGGAAACCATACCCCGGATGGATGGCATCCACATTGTGTTTCTTCGCCGCCTCAATAATGTGATCGATATTGAGGTAGCTGTCGCAACTTGCCGCTCCGCCGATGCACTCTGCTTCGTTGGCAAAAAGCACATGGCGCGACGTGCGGTCTGCTGTGCTGTATACGGCGACACTCCTGATACCCATCTCGTAGCAACTGCGCATCACGCGCAACGCTATCTCGCCACGATTGGCGATTAAAATCTTTTTTATCATAAAAATAAAAATTTTCAGTTTAACATTGCACGTAGTCCCGCATGCATAAACCAATCCCCTCTCAAGAGGATACAACCGGCAGGTCTTCTGACTTATCCTAACAGGTTTCATCCAGCCTTCCCAACTATACACAAAGCATCATAACGACACTTTGCAGCCAGTGGCCATATGGATGTCCTATAAAAAAGGACTCACAGCATCGGGTAATGTTGCAGACTTTCACTGCATTCCCGTCTTAGCCTATTCCGCAGCCCGCTTATGCAGACGACGGTAAGGAACCGATTGCGGATGCAAAGGTACGAAAAAAAGTTTAGAGTGAAGAGTTTAGTGTTTGGAGTTTTTGACTTAATTTTTCATTTTTAACTTTAAACAGAAAAATGGGCGCCACATCACCGTGCAGATTTTGCATGAGCGATTTTCTGCAATTTACCGATTTCTCTAAACGCCAAGCTACAAACTCTAAACTAAATTTCGTATCTTTGCACGCGGAAATCAACATATAACAACATCCTGCCCGCAACAATGAACACAAAAATGCTGAAAATGGTCGCCATAGGCGCCATGATGACCGGCGCCCTGACAGCCGGAGCACAAGAAGAGGCTACACCCAAGACCGACTCGCTGCAGACCCTCGTAGTGACCGGCACGCGACAGGCCGTCGACAGCCGCCTGCTGCCCTACACCGTGACGTCGATCGGCCGAGAGACCCTCACCGAACAGTATCGACCCTCCGTGCTCCCCACCGTGATGGAGCAGACGCCCGGCCTCTTCCTGACCTCGCGCGGCGTGATGGGCTACAGCGTTTCCACCGGAGCCGCCGGCGCGATGAAGATACGCGGCGTGGGCGGAGGAGCACAGCTGCTGGTGCTCATCGACGGACAACCCCAATACGCCGGACTGATGGGCCACCCCATCGCCGACGCCTATCAGACGATGATGGCCGAACGCGTGGAGGTGATACAGGGACCGGCCTCGATGCTCTACGGCTCGGGCGCCATGGGCGGCGTGCTTAATATCGTCACTCGACAGGCCCAGCGCGACACCGTCATACGCGACGTGCAGCTGCAGGGCGGCTCCTACGGCACCTTCGCCGGAGAAGCTTCGGAGCTGTGGCGCAAAGGCCGCTTCTCGGGCAATGCCGGGCTGCAATACCAAAGCACCTCGGGCCACAGAGACAACGCCCTGTTCCGGCAATACGGCGGATTCGCCAAGCTGGGCTACGACATCTGCAGGAACTGGACGGTGAAGGGCGACGTCAACCTGACCCACTTCGACGCCGAGAATCCCGGCCCCGAAACGGCACCCCTCATCGACTGCGAAGCCAACATCACACGCGGCCTGGCCTCCGTCTCGCTGGACAACCACTACAAGCGCTGGAACGGCAGCGTGCGCGGCTACTACGACTGGGGCTACCACCACATCGACGACGGCCACACCGCAGCCGAAGCGCCCCGACAGAACTGGTATGAGCAGAAAGACTTCATCGGCGGACTCACGGCCTACGAGACCGCACAGCTGTGGAAGGGCAGCCTCGTGACACTGGGACTCGACTGGCAGCACTTCGGCGGCTCGGCCTGGAACGAAGACAAGGTCAACGGCGCCCGCACCTATCTCACCAAGGGCGACGACGGACGGCCGACCACATGGCAGAAGCAGGACGAAGTGGGCGTCTATCTCGATCTGCGCCAGCATCTGGCCTCATGGCTCACGCTCGACGCCGGAGCACGCTACGACTGGCACAGCGTCGTCGGCGCACAGTGCATCCCACAGGGCGGACTCGCCTTCCACGTGACGAAGAGCGCCGACATCAAGGCCTCCGTCTCCAAGGGCTTCCGCGCCCCCACGCTGCGCGAGATGTATATGTTCCCGCCCTCCAACACCGATCTGGAGCCCGAGAAGATGATGAACTACGAGATCTCCTACACACAGCGCCTCTGGGATAAGGGCACTGTGGGCGCCAACGTCTTCTTCATCGACGGCGACAACCTCATCACCGTAGTGCGCACGGGCGGACGGCCCCGCAACATGAACACGGGCGACTTCCGCAACTGCGGCATCGAGGTGTTCGGCAACTACCGCTTCACGCCCCGCTGGAAGCTGACGGCCAACTACGCCTATCTCCACCAGAGCAACCCCGTAGAGGGTGCGCCCGAGCACAAGCTCTTCATCTCCGGCGCCTACACCCATCCCCGCTGGGGCGCCCTCGTGAGCGTGCAGCACATCAACGGACTCTGTCTCACGCCCGGAGAAAACGCCCCGCAGGAGCAATACACCCTCGTGAATCTCGACGCCCACTACAACATCGCCCTCGACAAGGCCAAGGGTTTCGGCGGCCGTCTGCTCACCGTCTTCGTCAAAGGCGAAAACCTGCTGGCACAGAGCTATCAGACCTATCTGGGCTACTACATGCCCCGCGCCACCGTCTTCGGCGGCGTAAGGCTGCGCCTCTAATCCCTCTCGCTCATGGGACAATACTGGACACGAAAAGGCGATCAGGAGGACCTCGACGAGAAGACCGTCTGCCCCTGGACGGAATTCATAGGCAACGGCGACAAGAGTCGCACCCTGCCCCACTACCGCGTGGTCTGCGCCGTCGTCGTCAACGGGGGCCGCATCCTCTGCATGCAGAAGCCCCACACGCGCTACGCCTACACCTCGCTCCACTGGGAGTTTCCTGGCGGCAAGATAGAAGAGGGCGAGACGCCCCAGGAGGCGCTGCGGCGCGAACTGCGCGAGGAGATGGACTACGAGGTGGAGGTGGGCGACTTCGTCGGCGAGGTGCGCCACACCTACCCCGACTTCTCCATCACGCTGACGGCCTACAGATGCACCGCCCCGTCGCGGACGTTCACGATGAAGGAGCACGCCGATGCCCGCTGGTGTACCAAAGAAGAAATGAAGGCGTTGCCCTGGTGTGAGGCCGACTGGCCCCTAATCGACCTGCTCTGAGGCGCCGTAGAGCCCGCGCGAGAGGATGTAGTCCAGCACACGGGGAGAAAGCATCGAAGCAGCCTCATCGGGCGCCTCGGTCAGAGCGCGGCGAATGGCGGTGCTGGAGATTTCGTAAGTCGGCGCTCCGGCGGCAATGACCACCTCTTTAGCCTCTGCAAAATCCGTCGGCCCCTCCTCCACCGGAGAACCTTCGCGCGGATAGACCACCACACGGAACTCACGCAGGATGTCCTCCCAACAGCGCCAGCGACGGAAGCGGCACCAGTTGTCCGAGCCGATGATGAGCGAGAACTCGTGCTCCGGCCACTCCCGGCGCAGACGACGCAGCGTCATTACGGTGTAGCTCGGGCGCGGCATATCGTCCTCAATGGTGGATACGGAGAGAGAGTCATGACCCTCTACGGCCAGACGGAGCATCGCCAGACGGTCGTCATCGGAGGCCAGAAGCGAAGCCTCCGCAGCCTTAAGCGGATTAAGCGGACTGCGCACCATCCAGACGGCATCCACCACCCCCTCCCGAGCAAACCACTCGGCCAGAGCAATGTGACCCATGTGGACGGGATTGAACGAACCGCTGAAGATGCCGACTCTCATGCGCGCGTAAATGAATTAGGTTTAAAGCGTGAGGCCCTCGCGACTGATGATGGCCTCGATGCGCTGCAACTGGTCGGAAGAGAAATCCGGGCCCTCGATGCTGCGCAGGTTATCCTCCAGCTGACGCACGGAAGAGGTGCCGAGAATCACACTGGTGACGCGCTCGTCGGAGAGCAGCCACTGGATGGCCATCTGGGCCAGGCTCTGTCCGCGCTCTTGGGCTATGAGCGAGAGCTCGCGCGCCGCCTCCACACGCTCCGCTGTGACCTGCGTGCGCTGCAGGAAACCGCTGTCTTTGGCCGCACGGCTACCTTCTGGGATACCGTTGAGATACTTGCCCGTAAGCAGGCCCTGAGCCAACGGCGAGAAGCAGATGAAGCCACTGCCCTCGCGGGCGGCCAGATCGAGATTGGGACGCGCCAGTGTGTTGAACATCGAAGCACGATACTGACTCACCAGGCAGGGGGTGTCGTGCTCGCGCAGATAGTCGTAGCAGCGCTGCTGCAGTTCCAGTGGATATTTGGAGATGCCGACATAGAGCGCCTTGCCGCTGCGCACCAGGTCCACCAGCGCCTGCATGGTCTCCTCAACGGGCGTGACGCCGTCGTAGCGGTGGCTGTAGAAGACATCGACATAGTCCAGCCCCATGCGCCGCAGGCTCTGGTCGCAGGAGGCGATGATGTTCTTGCGCGAAGAGCCCGTGCCGTAGACGCCGGGCCACATGTCGTGACCGGCCTTGGAGGTGATCAGCATCTCGTCGCGATGCGCCGAGAGATGACGCTTGAGGATGCGGCCGAAATTCTCCTCCGCACTGCCCGGAACGGGGCCGTAGTTGTTGGCCAAATCGAAGTGGCAGATGCCGCTGTCGAAAGCCTTGAGCAGCATCGCTTCGGCCACGGAGAAGTCGTCCACACTGCCGAAATTGTGCCACAGGCCCAAAGATAGAACCGGAAGCTGCACGCCGCTGGCGCCGCAATATCTGTAGATCATAACTCAGGATTTTGGGGTGTCCGCCTCGCCGGAGAACAGACGCCGGTATTCACTTTCAAAATTGGGGGTAAAGAAGCCCTTGCCCATCTGAGCGAGAATCTCCTCGCGCGAGAAGAAACGGCCGCCGTCGGTCTCGGCACTCGGCGAGAGCGCTGCGTCCCACGTCAAACGGTGGGCATAGACGAGCTCGCGCTCACGCTCGCTGGTGAAGACATAGGTGTCCAGGCGCTCCACCGTCGCCTCGCTGATGTCGATGCCCAGCTCCTCGAGCGTCTCGCGGCGAAGGGCCATCTCCACGTTTTCGCCCAGGTCGATGTGGCCGCCGACGGCGGTGTCCCAGCGTCCGGGCTGGATGTCCTTCCACTCGGGGCGCTTCTGCAGATAGAGCTCCCCGCGGGCGTTGAACACATGGAGATGCACCACCGGATGCAGCAGCATGGAGCCGCCGTGGCACTCGCCGCGCGTGGCCGCTCCCGTGATGTTACCTTGCTCGTCCACAACGGGAAACATCTCCTCCTGATTGTCGTGTGCTGTCGCTACCATAGGGAAGACTATATTTCAAAGGTCATGCCGTCATAGGCCAGATGGATGCCTTCCGGGAGCCACGACTCCTCGTAGTCGTAGAGGCCGATGTCGTGGCACATGTGGATGAGATACGTCGACTGGTCGCCTATCCAGCGGGCCACTCGCGAAGCCTGTTCGATGGTCTGATGGCTGTGGTGGGGACGATGGCGAAGGCCGTTGATGACAAGCAGCTTGACGCCACGCAGGACGCAGAGTTGCTCCTCGGTGGCCGTCTTCATGTCGGTGACGTAGCCCAGATCGCCGATGCGGAAGGCCAAGATGGGCAGTTTACCGTGCATCACCTCCAGTGCCGTGACGGGGATATCGCCCACGGTGAAGCGATCGCCGGGCGCCGTCTCCACCAGCTTCAGGCGGGGCACACCCGGATAGGGATGCTCGGCAAAGCAGTAGGGAATACGTTCCTTGAGATGCTGGCAGGAATAGGCATTGGCGTAGAGCGGAATCTCGTGGGCATAGCTCAACGGACGCAAGTCGTCGATGCCGCCCACGTGGTCGTAGTGCTCGTGGGTGATGAGCACGGCGTCGATGCGCCCCAGATCCGCTCTGGGCCAGTTGCTCTTCTCCGGGTGCCAGTCGCCGTGGAAATCGACGGAGGTCAGCTGCTGACGGATGTCCGGGCCGCAATCCACCAGGAGATTGGTAGTTTCCGTTTGGATTAGGGCGCAA
The DNA here is from genome assembly GCA_902784475.1 of uncultured Bacteroidales bacterium. GTDB lineage: Bacteria > Bacteroidota > Bacteroidia > Bacteroidales > Bacteroidaceae > Physcousia. The sequence goes on from CACZUX010000028.1 coordinate 12,665, forward strand.
CAGCGCAGATGGTGGTCGCGCGGATCGCTGCTCTTACAAACGGGACACTGGCACCCAATCACGGGGGTGCCGCAACTGGTGCCAGTGCCTAGGAGTGTTACTTTCATTGTCTGTGCCCTCCCCCGATGAGGGAGGAGGGAAATGATGTCTAATCGGCCAGCTTGGCGCAGATGAACTCGCGGTTGAGGCGGGCAATGTTGCTGATGCTCTCACACTTGGGGCAAACGGCTTCGCAGGCACGCGTGTTGGTGCAGTTGCCGAAGCCCAGCTCGTCCATCTTAGCCACCATGGCCTTGGCGCGCTTGGCAGCCTCCACCTGACCCTGAGGCAACAGAGCCAGCTGGGACACCTTGGAGCTGACGAAGAGCATGGCGGAGCCGTTCTTACAAGCCGCTACGCAAGCGCCGCAGCCGATGCAGGTGGCGCAGTCCATAGCCTCATCGGCAGCCTCCTTGGAGATGAGGATGGCGTTGGCGTCCTGAGCCTGTCCGGCACGGATGGAGGTGTAGCCGCCGGCTTGGATGATCTTGTCGAAGGCGTTGCGGTCCACCATGCAGTCCTTGATGACGGGGAAGCCGGCTGAGCGCCAGGGCTCCACGGTGATGGTCTCGCCGTCCTTGAAGCGACGCATGTAGAGCTGGCAGGTGGTGGCGCCGCGCTCGGTCTTGCCGTGCGGCGTACCGTTGATGTAGAGCGAGCACATGCCGCAGATGCCCTCACGACAGTCGTGGTCGAAGACGAAAGGCTCCTTGCCCTCGCCGATGAGCTCCTCGTTCATGATGTCAAGAGCCTCCAGGAAGCTGGTGTCGTCGGGGATGTTCTTCAACACATGCGTATCGAAATGACCCTTTTCCTTGGGGCCGTTCTGCTTCCAGAACTTAATTGTAACAGTCAAATTCTTTGCCATTGTTTTATACGGTTTAAGGGTCAATTACTTCTTGTAGTTACGCTGCTGCACCTTGATGATCTCGTAGTTGAGCGGCTCCTTGATGAGCTCGGGCTTCGTCTCGTCGTTCTTCTGGTACTCCCAGCAGCCGACATAGAAGAAGTTCTTGTCATCGCGCTTGGCCTCACCCTCTTCGGTCTGATGCTCCTCGCGGAAGTGACCGCCGCAGCTCTCCTCACGATGGAGGGCGTCCTGAGCCACCAGCTCACCCATGAGGATGAAGTCTCTCAGATGGATGGCCTTGTCGAGCTCGACGTTGAGACCTTCCTTGGATCCGGGGATGAAGAGGTTGGTGTTGAACTCCTGACGGAGGTTCTTCAACAGCTTCAGGCCTTCCTCCAGGCCTTCCTTCGTGCGACCCATACCCACGTGCTCCCACATGATGTGGCCCAGCTCCTTGTGGATGCTGTCCACAGAGCGCTTGCCCTTGATGTTCATCAGGCGGTCGATCTCGGCGCTGACGGCCTTCTCGGCAGCCTCAAACTCGGGCAGATCGGTGGACAGGCGGGGCCAGATGTCCTGGTCGGCCAGATAGTTCTGGATGGTGTAGGGCAACACGAAATAGCCGTCGGCCAGACCCTGCATCAGGGCGCTGGCGCCGAGACGGTTGGCACCGTGGTCGGAGAAGTTGCACTCGCCGATGGCAAACAGACCGGGAATGGAGGTCTGCAGCTCGTAGTCCACCCAAACGCCGCCCATCGTGTAGTGAATGGCGGGGAAGATCATCATGGGCTTGTAGTACTTCACACCGTTGATCTCCTTGCCGAAGTCGCCGGGATAAACGTCGGTGATCTCTTCGTACATATCAAAGAGGTTGCCGTAGCGCTGCTTCATGGCATCAAGACCCAAACGGTTGATGGACTCGGAGAAGTCCAGGAACACTGCCAAGCCGGTGTTGTTCACGCCGAAGCCGGCGTCGCAACGCTCTTTGGCAGCACGGGATGCCACGTCGCGGGGCACCAGGTTGCCGAAAGCGGGATAGCGGCGCTCCAGATAGTAGTCACGGTCTTCCTCGGGAATATCCCAAGCCTGAATCTCTCCCTTTTGGAGTTTCTTGGCGTCCTCCAGTTTCTTGGGCACCCAGATACGACCGTCGTTACGCAGCGACTCGGACATCAGCGTCAGCTTGGACTGCTTGTCGCCGTGAACGGGGATACAGGTGGGGTGAATCTGCACGTAAGAGGGATTGGCCATATAGGCGCCTTTACGGTAGCACTGGATGGCAGCGGTGCAGTTGCAACCCATCGCGTTGGTGGAGAGGAAGTAGGCGTTGCCGTAGCCGCCGGTGGCAATCACCACAGCGTTGGCGGAGAAGCGCTCGAGCTTGCCGGTTACCAGATTCTTGGCAATGATGCCGCGGGCACGGCCGTCGATGATGACGACATCCTCCATCTCGTAGCGGGTGAAGAGCTTCACCTTACCCTTCTGCACCTCCTTGGACAGGCTGGAGTAAGCACCCAGAAGGAGCTGCTGGCCGGTCTGGCCCTTGGCGTAGAAAGTACGGCTCACCTGAGCGCCGCCAAAAGAACGGTTGTCCAGCATGCCGCCGTATTCGCGGGCGAAAGGAACACCCTGGGCCACGCACTGGTCGATGATGTTGTTGCTGACCTCGGCCAGACGGTAAACGTTGGCCTCACGGGCACGGTAGTCGCCGCCCTTCACGGTGTCGTAGAAGAGACGGTAAACACTGTCGCCGTCGTTCTGGTAGTTCTTGGCAGCATTGATACCGCCCTGGGCTGCGATGGAGTGTGCACGACGGGGCGAGTCCTGAATGCAGAAGTTATATACATTGAAGCCCATCTCGGCCAACGAGGAGGCGGCGCTGGCACCTGCCAGTCCGGTGCCCACTACGATGACGTCGAGCTTCAGTTTGTTCTTGGGGTTGACGAGGCGCTGGTGAGCCTTATAGTTAGTCCACTTCTCGGCTATCGGTCCCTCGGGGATTCTTGAATCTATAGTTTTTGCCATTGTCTTGAACATTTGAACGGTTGAACTCTTCTATTACACACAAGGGCAGCCGGCAGGAGCTGCACATACCTCCTGATAGTCGCTCGGAACATAACCGGCGCAGAAGGCTACGGCCACAGCCATGAACATCAGAATGATGATGGTGCTGTAGACAAAGCCGATGGCACGCCAGCGGTTGAACCAAATCTTGCCGCTCACGCCCAACGTCTGCATGGCGGACCACATGCCGTGGGTCAAATGGAACCACAGGGCAATCAGCCACACGATGTAGATGCTGGTGTACACCGGGCAAGAGAAGGTGTTGATGATGTGATACACACCATTGGTGGCCAGAGCGATGGCGGCCTCATCCGTACCGATGAGCTCGGCGGCCATCATGTTCCACCAGAAATTGTACAGGTGGAGGCACATGCCGAGAATCACGATGACGCCCAGCACGAACATGTTCTGGGAGGCCCACTCCACCTTGCCGGGTTTGTCGGTCACGGCATAGGAGTCGGTGCCGCGCGCACGGCCATTCTGCACCGTGAGGATGATGGCAAAGATGAAGTGCAATGTCACCAACACAGCCAGGCCGACAGTTGCCGCCACAGCATACCAGTTACTGCCCAGCATCTCACAAATCCAATTGTAGCCCTCGGCACTGATGAGAGCCACCACATTCATGGATGCATGGAAGGTCAAAAACAAGATAAGCGCAAGGCCCGTTACGGACATTACCACTTTCCTTCCGATTGATGAATCAATTAACCACATAGGATTTCGTTTTTAATTATTGTGTTATTTGTTGATAATTTTCTTTTATTCTATCATCATTTTTGGGTATTTCCCCAGGCAAATATATAAAAAGTTTAAGAGTTGAGGGACGCCGGGGGTGAGTTTTTTTGCTTTTTTTTAAAATAATAGGTATTTTTGCAGTCGTAAGAGAACGTTTTACATGGAATTCTCCTATGATGTCATAGTAATTGGGGGCGGACACGCCGGTTCGGAAGCCGCCTGCGCTTCTGCGCGCTTGGGAGCACGCACATGTCTCATCACCATGGACATGAACAAAATCGCCCAAATGTCGTGCAACCCGGCCGTCGGCGGCATTGCCAAAGGACAGATCGTAAGAGAAATCGACGCTCTGGGCGGGCACACAGGAGAAGTGACCGACGCCACCGCCATCCAGTTTCGCATGCTCAACCGCTCCAAAGGCCCCGCCATGTGGAGTCCGCGCAGCCAGTGTGACAGAGGTAAATTCATCTGGAAATGGCGCGAGGTGTTGGAAAACCAAGACAACCTCGACATTTGGCAGGATCAGGCCGTAGAGTTGTGTGTGAAGACGCTCCCGGACGGAAGCCCCGCCGTCTGCGGCGTGCGCACCCTGCTCGATGTCAGCTTCAAAGCGTCCTGCGTTGTCATCACCGCCGGCACATTCCTCAACGGCCTGATGCATATAGGGCGCACCAAGATTCCCGGCGGACGATGTGCGGAGCCGGCCGCCCTTCACCTGACGGAAAGCATCACCCGCCACGGAATACAACAGGGACGCATGAAGACGGGCACTCCGGTCCGCATCGACGGACGCTCGGTGCACTTCGACGAGATGGAGCAGCAACCCGGCGACGAAGACTTCCACAGGTTCTCTTTCATGGGGCAGCGGCGCCCTCTGCCGCAACTGCCCTGCTGGATCACCTACACCAACACAAAAGTGCACGAACGGCTGCGCACCGCCCTACCCGACTCTCCCCTCTTCAACGGCCAGATACAAAGTGTGGGGCCGCGCTATTGTCCGAGCATCGAGACCAAGCTGGTCACCTTTGCCGACAAAGATCAGCACCAACTGTTTTTGGAGCCGGAAGGCACCGACACCCGGGAATATTATCTCAACGGATTCTCCTCCTCACTGCCCATTGACGCCCAGATAGAAGCCCTGAAGGAAATACCCGCTTTTAGAGACCTGAAAGTTTACCGCCCGGGCTACGCTATCGAATATGACTATTTCGACCCCACCCAGCTTCACCACACGCTGGAGTCCAAAGTGATCGGCGGTCTGTTCCTGGCCGGTCAGGTCAACGGCACGACGGGCTATGAGGAAGCAGCCGGACAAGGTCTGATTGCCGGTCTGAATGCTGCCCTCCACAGTGCGGCAGTCGGTAGCGGAGAAGCCCCCAAAACGTTCACTCTCGCCCGCGACGAAGCTTACATCGGCGTGCTGATTGACGACCTCGTCACCAAAGGCGTTGACGAGCCCTACCGTATGTTCACCTCAAGGGCCGAATACCGCATCCTCCTGCGTCAGGATGACGCCGACCGCCGCCTCACGGAACGGGGCTTTGAGATAGGTGCTGTCAATCGGGATCGCCTCCAGCACTGGCTCTCCAAGAAGGAGGAAATCGACCGCATCATCTCCTTCACCCAAGACTTTTCCGTGAAGAGAGAACACATCAATCCCCACTTGGAGCAACTGGGCACTACCCCACTGGAAAGAGGCTGCCGACTGTACACTCTTTTAGCGCGTCCTCAGCTCAGTCTCAAGAACTTGGCACCGGCCATTCCTCAGCTTGCTGCGCTGATTGACCACATCGGGGACCGACGCGAGGAGACGCTGGAAGCCGCCGAGGTAATGATTAAATATGAGGGATATATCCGAAGAGAAAGAGAGTTCGCCGACAAGATGCACCGCTTGGAAGACATCCGCATAGACGGGCACTTCGATTACAGCGCCCTGCAGTCGCTCTCTACGGAGGCGCGGCAAAAGTTGGAGCGCATCCGCCCGATCTCTATCGGCCAGGCATCACGTATTCCCGGGGTGTCTCCCTCCGACATCAATGTGCTGCTCGTGATGCTCGGGCGCTAGTGTTCCACGTGAAACATTTACCACATTAAAAAATAAAATACCTATGAACAACAAGACACTTTTGGAAAACCTGAGATGTATCCCGGACTTCCCCAGAAAGGGCATCAACTTTCGGGATGTAACAACTTTGTACAAAAACGCGGAGTGCATGCAAATCATGCTGGACGAGATGTATGAGTTATATAAAGATAAAGGTATCACAAAAATCGTCGGCGTGGAGAGTCGTGGCTTTGTTATGGCAGCCGCATTGGCCGCCCGCCTGAAGGCCGGTGTCGTGTTGGCAAGAAAGCCGGGCAAACTGCCCTCGACGGTCATCAAAGAGTCCTTCTCAAAAGAATACGGCGTTGACACCGTCGAGATGCATTTGGACTCTATTGACGAGAACGACGTGGTTTTAATCCACGACGACTTGCTTGCCACCGGAGGCACCGCCAAAGCTACCTGGAAGCTGGTGAACCAATTCCATCCCAAAAAAATCTACATGAACTTCATCATCGAAATTACTGACGAAGGACTTCACGGGCGCGACCTGTTTAAGGGATTAGTAGATGTCACCACTTTGATGGTTGTCTAAACAACGCTCAGACATAAACAATCACTCCCCGATGACCTCGGAAGAGAACGCCGCACGACTGAAAAGATTAAAAGGCATCGTAGCCTCGTTGCCAGAGAAGCCCGGCTGCTATCAATATCTGGACGATGGCGGCACCATAATCTATGTCGGTAAGGCCAAAAACCTGAAGAGGCGAGTCTCCAGTTATTTCAACAGGGAACACGATTCACGCAAAACGGCCATTCTCGTTTCCAAGATACACGACATAAAATACATCGTGGTCAACACGGAAGAGGATGCCCTACTGTTGGAGAACAATCTGATCAAACAATGGTCACCTCGCTATAACATTCTTCTCAAGGATGGCAAAACCTATCCGAGCATCTGCTTGACCAACGAGTACTTTCCGCGAATCTTTCAGACCAGAAAGATTAACCGAAAATACGGGACATACTACGGACCGTACAGCCACGTCCCCACCCTGTACGCTCTGCTCGAACTAATCAAGAACCTCTTTCCCATACGCCGCTGTGCGGAGCACATCAGCGAAGAAAGCATCCAAAGCGGACGCCACAAACTGTGCTTGGAATACCATATTAAAAACTGTATGGGGCCGTGCACAGGCCTGCAATCACACGAGGAATACATGAAATTCATCGCACAGGCCAAGGAAATACTTTCCGGAAACACCGCTGCATTGGAGCGGCAAATGGTGGAAGAAATGCAGCAATTGGCCTCGGAGATGAAGTTCGAGGAGGCCGAGAAGCTGCGCAGAAAATACGAAATCCTGCAGAACTACAGATCGAAATCAGAGGTGGTTTCATCAACACTGCACGACATCGACGTCTTCAACATCGAGGACAACGAGAAAGTCTGCTACATCAATTATCTGCACGTCGTACACGGATGCATCAACCAGGCCTTCACCTTTGAATACACCAAGCGTTTGGATGAAACGCCGGAAGAACTTTTGCTGTACGGAATCACGGAAATGCGCTCCAGATTCGGGAGTAAGAGTAAGGAGATTGTGGTGCCGTTCCACGTGGAACAATTCTCTGACGATTTGGAGATCATCATACCGCAAAGGGGGGATAAAAGAAAACTGCTGGAACTCTCGAAGCTCAACGTTCTGCAGTACAAAAAAGACCGCCTTCAACAATCAGACAAACTTAACCCGGAACAGAAGCAAGCGCGCGTGCTTAAAGAACTGAAGGAAGCGCTGAATTTGGACCGGCTCCCAATGCAAATCGAATGTTTTGACAACTCCAATATCAGCGGCAGCGATCCCGTGGCCGGATGTGTGGTGTTTAAGAAGGCTAAACCCAGCAAAAAGGATTATCGCACCTATAATATAAAGACTGTTGAAGGACCGGATGACTACGCTTCAATGCAGGAAGTCGTACGCCGGCGCTACAGCCGTATGAAGGAAGAAGGCACTCCCCTACCCGACCTGATTATCACCGACGGCGGAATCGGACAGATGTCTTCCGTGCGCGAAGTCATCGAAGACGAATTACATCTGAGTACGATTCAGATGAAAACCGACTCTGCACTCTTCCGTTTGCTCACTCAGATTCAGGACGAAGTGCACCGCTTTGCCATATCATTTCACCGAAATAAACGCAGCAAGCACCAAGTGGCCAGTGAATTGGACAACATTCCAGGCATCGGCCCCAAAAGCAAAGATCTGATGCTGCGGCATTTTCACAGTTTTAACCGCATTAAATCGGCTACTTTGGATGAAATCGCCTCCATCATCGGTCAAACAAAAGCAAGTAAAATCATTGAATATCTAAACAATTAATATATATGGAAGACAACAAGTACGAACAGGCTCTGACACAGTATGTCACCAGTATTGACGAGAATCAGGTGAAAAAGGCTGTAGATTCTATCCTAAAGCACCGCGATGAAAACCGGACTTCAGACGTCATGAAGTTTCTCTTAAGCTGTGTTGAACTCACCTCTTTGAAATCAACCGATTCCGACGAAAGCATCATGGCACTCGCCGAAAAAATCAACCGATTTGACGAAGAATATCCGGAATTGCCCCATGTTGCCACCATCTGCGTATATCCCTGTTTTGCATCCATCGTGCGCGACACACTTCAAGTAGACGGCGTTGAAATCGCATGCGTCAGCGGCAGCTTCCCCTCATCTCAAGCTCTGATTGAAGTCAAAGTGGCGGAAACAGCACTTGCCAGCAAAGACGGAGCCACGGAAATAGACATCGTCATGAGCGTGGGCCGTTTCCTCAGCGGCGACTACGAAACCGTTTGTGATGAAATCTCCGAATTGAAGGCTACATGCGGTGACTGTCGGATGAAAGTGATTCTTGAAGTTAGCCTGCTCGGGAATATGAGCAACGTGAAAAAAGCCGCCCTTCTATCGATGTATTCCGGCGCCGATTTCATCAAGACCAGCACGGGTAAGGAACAGTCGGTGGCATCACCGGAAGCAGCTTACGTGATGTGTCAGGCGATAAAAGAGTACTACGATAAAACCGGCATACGCATCGGCTTCAAACCTGCCGGCGGATTGAACACCATCGAAGACGCTCTCTCCTACTACACCATCGTCAAGGAGGTGCTCGGCAAGGACTGGCTCACGACGGAGTACTTCCGATTGGGCACAAGTCGCCTCTCTAACCTCTTATTGAGTGAAATTCTCGGGCGGGAGGTCAAGTTCTTCTGATTTTAAACAAGTCTCAGGCGGCATAAAATGCTGCTATCTTCTCAATTTTAGCAAGATAGCGGCATTTTTCGTGTATCACCATTTTCGGCCGGCTACGAAAGAAATGTATTCTTTCAGCGATTTTTGCACTTCTTCGTTCTTAACGTCGTCCAAAAGCCCTGCGGTCATGTTGCAGAAGTCGCCCATCGTCTTTTCGGCGTAAATGATGCCGTCATTTTCAATCGTGAGACGAACGACCTCATGAATGACATCGTCACTTGCTATACCTTTTCTTATAGAGAGTATCTTCTCCCGATACTCGGGGCAGACCTGTGCCAAGTGAAGCACGGGGAGCGTCAGCTTGCCTTCGCGCATGTCCTGACCCACGGGCTTGCCCAAGGCGCTCTCTCCCACTCCGTCTTCCGCTGTGTAGTCCAGAATGTCGTCACGAAGTTGGAAACAGATTCCGGCCAGAGTGCCCAATCCTTTGAAGCGCACCACGTCGCCCTTGTTGCCACCGCAAAGCATCGCACCGAGCTCGCCGCAGGCAGAAAAGAGAGAGGCCGTCTTCTTGCGAATGACGTCGTAGTAGGACGATTCACTGAACTCTTCTGACTCGAGGTTATCAAGCTGCTCCAGCTCGCCTTGAGCCAACGTTTGTCCCAATTGGGCCACAACTTTCATGACACGTTGGTTGCGGGTCATCACCGAATGCTCCAAGGCCTTCGAGAGAAGAAAGTCACCCACAAGCACGGCTGCCTGGTTGCTCAGAAAGGCATTGAGCGAAGGAGAGAAGCTGTGTGGAGCATCTCCAAGGCACAGGCTGCATGAAGACATTTAAGATTGACTTCACCGCAAGCCTTGCCGGCCAACAGCATCAGTACCGGCCTCATCTGCTTGCCTTTCCTGCGCAGCACATAATCCAATGCCGTCTTCAGCATTCCATTGCCGGTAGTGAGCGAAGAGGTGAAGAGGGCATTGAAATGCTCCAATTCCTCCTTTATCGGCTGCTGTATGATCTCTAGCGATGACAATTAATTTCTCAAATTTGGCACAAAGATATAAAAAACATCAGACCTTACAGGGTAGGGAGCAAAGAATTTTTGTCTAAGTAAGGAAAAAATCGTATTTTTGTGCCATGAAGTTGTTCCTACTGGACGGATATGCCCTCATTTATCGGGCATATTATGCATTTATCAATTCTCCCCGCATCAACTCGAAGGGGCAGAATACCAGCGCCGTGTTGGGCTTTGTCAACACGCTGGAGGAAATACTTCGCAAA